>PLXD01000254.1 GCA_003151295.1 Chitinophagaceae bacterium
AATTGTGGCGGACGGACGATAGGCCCGGCCACCAGGTGCGGGAAAAAAGTAACAAACAAAGAGAAATCGAGTAACGATTTTACCGGTTCGCTCTTCTTCTTATACATGTCAATGGTATAACAAAGGGTCGTGAACGTATAAAAAGAGATCCCCGCCGGCAATATGATGTTTGGCTTTGCCGGATGATAATTAAACCCTATAAGATGGGTGAACTGTACAAAATTTTCCAGGATGAAACAGCCGTATTTAAAGAAACACAGCATACCCACGTTACCAATCAGGCTTACGACTAGCAGCACCCGGCGCTTATGTATATTCGGCTGGGTGTACAAGGCGCGGCCAACAAAGAAATCGACCACAGTGGACAGCCAAAGCAATAAAATGAAAGGCGGATTCCAGGCCGCATAAAAAATATAACTGGCCAGCAGCAGATTTATCTTTTTTGTCTTCCACGACAAGGGAAGATTATGCAGGAGGAGCATAATGGCAAAAAAAACAACAAAGGTGTATGAATTGAATACCATGTAAAATTGAATATAGCGTTATTGAATCAGGTTGTTGTGGACCATATTAAAACTTCCAGCCTTTTTCTTTTTCCAATATGCCAACAAGGGCATTCGTAAAAACAACGGCATCATGCGGGTCCAGGTGTGACCACTCAGGGCATTCCAGGTGCATTGTGGCTGGATAATCCGCATAGTGAATGCCCTTGCACCCCGTTATGTCAAGCAGTTTGTCCCAATAGGCAGCCCTGGGATACCCCATTTTTTCGCCCATCGCATAAGGCCCGCTGGAAGGTGTACGCGTAAATATCACCTGGCCACCCCTGGCCAGGATCTTATCAACATCCGTCTTTACCGATTGCAGGAGCGTGTCCAGGGCCTTCCCGCTTACTGGCTGCTCTTTGCCGTACCGTTGGGCAAACATGCCCCATATTGCTTTCACCTGGTTTTGCTGGTTGGTATCGGCTACAAAATCATCGGTCATTTTATTCTGCCTGTCAAGACAATTAAACTCGAAACCGAACGGAAAATCCAGGAAGGGCAGCACTCCCGTACGATCAGGCACATGCAGGCGGCCCAGGAGGCCGTCAATGGAAAACTGGCTTGAGTTCAGGAATACCCATTTCGCCTCCATCGGCAACCCCAGTTGAAAGCTCAGCTTTTGGGCGGGCGTAGACTGTTTAAAATAGGTTATTCCGGCCATGGGCCTGATATCACCATGATTACCGAAGAATAAGCCCTCGGTGACATCTATGACCAGCCTTCCTTTAAAACGGGGATCCCCCGCCAGGTTAGTCAGTATAAGACGGGGGGAGGAACCCACCATGGCCAATTGTATGGCATGGGTACCTGTTAGTCTTTGCCAGGTGGGTATGTCGAGATCATATTTAATGCGTGAGGAGCCGATAAAAACGGTCGCCTTATCAGCTGGTTCATAGACCATGGCACGGCTATGGGACCATAGTTCGGGGCCGTCATCATAATCGGACAGATAGCCTTTGTGCCGGAGGTAAAGTTCCCAGGAAATAACAAAAGATAAAACAATTACAACAGCCAGGATGGCCGATTTTGCCGTCATTTGTATTTGCATAAGCAGAAAATTCAGGTTTTGGAGCCCAGGCAAAGTTCCCATAAAGGGCACCCTGGCTGTGAGGAGATTCCTGTCACATTTAGGTACATTTCAGTCAATCAGCAGGACAAACTGTGCAGCAACAGGATTTTTTCGTTTTTTTCTACGGCCGCCTTATATTTGTTTTATTAATATCTGAGGAACCCGAAATTCAGCCTACATTTAGGACAATATGCTCAAAATCATGCGGTTAATTAGACTAATCGTCAGTCTTGCCATCCTTCTTCCTGGGGTGAAAGCATTTTGCCAAACTAAAAGCACCTGCCAAAGCATTTCTATAGCGCAGGGCCTGTCACAGGGTATGGTGTTTGATATTTTGCAAAGCAAGGATGGCTTTATTTGGGTAGCAACCAAAAATGGCCTGAACAGGTATGATGGATATGGATTTAAGGTCTTCACAAACGATCCATATGACAAATATTCATTGAGCAGTAACATCGTCACGGAGTTATTTGAAGATAGTAAAGGCAGGATCTGGGCCGGGACAGAGAATGCAGGGCTCAACGTTCTTGACAGGGAAACGGGGAAATTTTATCGTATCGAAAGCAAGCAGAATGATGCTAAAACCCTATCCGGAAACAATATAAGGCCCGGGATGGCAGAAATGCCCGATGGCAGGTTCTTAGTGGCCGCCCAGAATGCGGGTTTCAATATCGTAAGTTTGCCGGAAGATTATTTTACTAAAAGCGCGCCGGCGCAAATTACCCGGTTGAAATTGCCTGGCAATACAGAAGTGTATGGAATAGGCAGGGATAAAAACAACCGGATTTATATCGGCGGCTTCAATAACCTGGTATATCTCTTTAACCCTTTGGATAACAGTTTCACCCAAACAAATGAAGGGAAACTCTTTAATAACGGGTATGTAAATGAAGATGGAACTTTTTGGATTAACAAAAGATTATTCCTTGAACATCAAAAGGAACTGCTTCCCTTGTTTGATACCACGAAAGAGACAGCGGGAAATATCGTTTTCAGGCATAGGGAGTTCCTTTGGCCGGCATTTCACCAGGAACCGAAATACTATGATATAAGCCGGAGGCAATCCGATTCATCCCTTCAATGGAACGAAAATGTACCCGTT
>PLXD01000632.1 GCA_003151295.1 Chitinophagaceae bacterium
TAAGTCAGTAAGACATCCGCATTAACATCAAAGGTGTTTTGGTTCTCCGTCTGGTAACCGCCATTTATCCCAAAAGAATAAGGCCTGTTGGAATACTCTCTGAAGCTCTTCGGAACTTTCAAATCTTGGAACCGGTCGATATTGTTGACGGCTGCTCTGCCCGTAATATTCAGGCCCGGCGCCAGTTCATAACTCAAGGAATAGTTCCCGAAAACGGTGTTTTTATTCAAGCTACGCAGGTATTCATAAGAGGTGAACCAGGTGTTGTTGTACTCGATATCATTGTACCAAAGTTGTTGCAGGCCTTTCTGGCCAGGCTGCCAGTAGTTCCTGAATCCCCGGACATCCGTATCTGCGCCCTCCCATACCAGCAGATTATAAATCATATTCCTGCGACCATATCCCGCAAAGGGATAATTATTGGTATATGAATGACTATAATTCAATGAAAAATCAGTTTTTAACCGGGGGGTAAGATTGAATGTGCCCGCCACCGAAAAATCGGTAATATTAAGCTGTGTGTTGGGTACCTGCCCACGTTGATAATTCTGACCTAAGGACAATCGTATGCTTCCGTTATCGAAATTCCTGGAAAGGCTCAGATTATTGGTAGTCACGACCGTTGGACGAATAAAATTATTCAGATTGTTCTTTCCCCTGGAAACCCAGGGTGTGGGAGTTCTGAGGCCGGTAACAGGATCAACTGGACTGTCCCATTGGACTTCCTTCAATCCTGCATCCAGCTTCGGCCCCCATGAGCCGGCCCCCCCTCCCGCATCATCGTCATTCGTATCATATATGCTGGTAGTGAGGGTATAAATGCCATGATCGCCTGTTCCGTAATGCTTCTGTGTTTTGGGTATCGCGATAAAACCTGCCTGTACCTGGTTCGCGGTCTTAAAGTCTACATCTACTTTATTTTTAGAACCGGAACCCCTTTTGGTCGTGATCATGATGGCGCCGTCTTTGCCACGGGATCCATATAGAGCGGAGGCGGAAGTTCCCTTCAACACATTAATGGATTCGATATCGTCCGGGTTGATATTATAAAAATCCGTTACCAGGGGAATGCCATTGACGACTACCAGCGGTATATTCCCCCTGATATTGTAGGTAGGCGCCTGCAGCAGTTCGTGTGAATTATAAATATTCAACCCGGCAATCTTGCCGACGAGTGATCCAATAGGATTTGACTCCTGCGATTTGGCAAAATCCTCCGATTTTATCTCCTGCACTGCATAACCCAGCTTCTTTTTTTCCGTATTTATGCCGAGTGCCGTCACGACTATTTCATTCAGGCTTGATGCTGCCTTTCTCATCCTGACCATTAAAGAGTTTTCTTCGTTCGACTTTAATTCAAATTGATTGACGGCCGTATCCGAATATCCTACATAGCTAAATATGAAATTGTATTTAACATCGGGCTTAAGATCTGCAAATTTGAAAATCCCTTTCTCATTGGTCATAGTCGATTGTTTCTCCTTCCCGGATACGGACTTCATGATCACGGATACACCGTTTAGCGCCTCTCCGTTTTCGGAGACTACTATCCCGGTGATACTGGGAATCCTGTCCTGGGCATGGCTTGTCAATGAGATAAACAGCAAAAGGAACATACACCAGCCTGGTCTTAAAAATTTACTTCGTGTCATAATGAATTATTTTGGTTTGGACAATAATTGGCACCCATGCACCTTTAGTGTGCATGCCAGTCAGGAAGATCCCCGACTCTGCGTTAATGTGTTTTTGTGATTGTTATACTATCCTGTTCCTCTCTGAAAAGCAAGTCATTTACGTTACAGATGGTTGATAGTACTACGTGCAAATCGTCTGACTTTAAAAATGTACCTGTAAAATATAAGCTACCCATGTCTTCTTTCCTGAATGCCAGTGGAATTTTATACAAATTGCCGACCCTTTTGAAAACCCTATCGAGGGGCTCCTTATTGAAAATCAATTCAGCCTTATTACCCTCCGGGGAAGGTCTTCCCGCGGTTCTATCCGGCCCGATCATTGCATTCACCATATATTGCCGGCTGATCTTGTCAAATGCCAACTCCTGTCCGGGTGTCAAATAAACATCGCTCATGGTCATCCCTGATCCTGCGGCCGTGTTCACGACTACCTTGCCTTCCAAAAGCCTTACCACTACTTTTTTAGCATCGGCGGCATTCACCCAAAAACGGGTTCCCAAGGCCCGTGTCGCTATTCCACCCGCGTAGACAGTAAAGGGTCTTTTCTTATCCTTCGCAACTTTAAACAGGGCAATGCCTCTCAAAGAAATATCCCTGCGGTCATTGACAAAAGGCTCGTAATAAGTTATGCTGCTGTTCTTCCCCAATTGAACGGTGGAACCGTCTTTTAAATCAACAGGCATTGTGGAATCCGATCCATTGACAAGTTGCATAAGCCGCGGCAAACCGGAAATTGCAGGAGCTGTATTCGCCGCATTTTTAACCACTCCTATACTTTCCCGGTGTTTACGGGTCAACAGGAAGGCCAGTCCGGTCATTAAACATATCGAAGCTGCAACGGCTATCCCGCGATATAACCTCTGAATAAGCACCACCCTGGCTTTCTGCTTTTCCGAAAGATGACCTATTCCAAGGCTTTTATGGATGTTTTGCAATAACGATAATGCTTTCCCGGGCTGCAGGGTAGTCACCGTGTGATTCTCTCTTTCGCCAAAGTCATCCTGTACCAAATCCTTGTATATATCTTTATGTTGCTCCAAGAGTTGAATAAGACGTTTTTCTTCCGCCAGGGTTGTTTGATCAACCCAGAATTTTTGAATCAGTTGTTCCAATTCCAGCATAAGGTCTATTATTAGAAGCTCAATTATAATTAAATACCCAAATCCGTAAAGAACGGGGGGGTGGAGTATGTTAAGGAATTATTACGTACTTACAGATGATTTATAAATACAATCAGAAAGGAGAGTGAGAGGGGGGCATTCAGAGAATATCGCCTGATTGAATATGCCTTGATGAATTTCAAAGCGGCGCCTACATATTCCTTTACCGTGTGAGGGGAAATGCCCGCTAACCGGGCTGCTTCTTCATAGGTCTTACCTTCTAATTTGCACAGGGTAAAAACCAGTTTTTTTTGCGGGGACAGGCTTTCTATCGCTTCATTGATCAGGCTGCATTGATATTCCAGCTGATCACGCCCGCTCTCCGGATCTTCCGCCAATTCGAGGGGCATTTCTTCGCAGGCCAGTATTTTTTCCCTGACCGCTCTATTTAAAAATTTTATGGCCTTATTATAACTTACCACGAACAACCATCCTCCGACAGACTTCTCCCGGTCAATATTTTTCCTGTTCTCCCAAAGCGCTGCAAAAACATCCTGCAAAATATCTTCTGCCGCTTCTTGCTGTCTGACCAACTTGAAAATATTGGCAAATACGGCATTATGGTATTTGTGATACAAGATATCGAAAGCTTCTGTATCGTCCCTGGTCAGGCGCGTACTCAGTTTACCATCATCACTATAAGTTGGCAATGAAAATAATTTAGGACCGCAAAGATAGATCTTGCCATGGGTTCTAAATGGTTTGAAGATTAATTAAATATTAACAAGAACAAAATCCGTATCAGGTTATTATATGCTGGTCCCATTCCTGATCTCTTCGCTGCCCTTCTTTACAAAAACATCTCCGACATGCAAATCGCCGAATACTTCAGACAGGCTGTCGGTTTCCCTTCCCTAGTTGTTGGATTTTACCAATTTCGCCGGTTTTCGCACTATCCGAAGGTAAAAGTGCCACAGGCTGTGGCACAATTGAACCGGTATTATAAAACAGATACCATTTTCTGATATAGAATAAATTACGAGAGGAAAACCCCTTTACACCCGGGAGGGCTGCAGAGAGATCCTTGGCAAGCTGGTCAATTAATGCTTCACCCCAATTTGCCTGCTGCTGCTTTGCTGTTATTTCTTTTCCCAGATCCCAATAAGTGTTCAGTAACTCCCTATTTACTGTAATGGCAGCCTTGATTTGGGCCATTCGAATTTTTTCCTTTAACTCAATAAGCCATTTTATATACTGCTTATCGACGATTCATCTGAAAATATTTATTTTTTATGGCCTGTACTCACTGGAACACATGGTCGCTTACCCCTTTGTTGATATTATAGGAGATATAGCGTATCTCCACTTTTCCCTTTGCGCCGGAGCCGGCCGGTTGCGGCTGTTTATGGCTGCCATCGTCGTAGTCGAAAGTAAGTCCTTTGGGGAGCTTATAGTCTTTCGTGTTGAAGGTGAAGACCACTTTATCGGGGAGCGCCCAGGAACTGTATTTCCCATAGCTCATTTCTACCTCATAGGTACCGTTCTCGCGGGTCGTGGTCCTTGCCCGAAGGATGAGCAGGCGGCTCTCATCGATATAAAGCGTCGAGAGGACCAGGTCCGCGGCATCGTCCTTCGGCAACAATTTAATCACTTTGACCGGGACCCCCTCCAACTTATCGGTGCCTGCATCCAGCACCGTATAAGCTCCCTTAAGCAGGTTATTGAGACTGATGGTCACAGCGCCCTTCGGGACCAGCGAGATGCCTTTTTCATTATTGATCCGGAGTCTATCGGGCTTTTTAAAGTAGGCTTTTACGGGGGCCTCCGGCACTTTCAGGAAGCTGACATCGGTTTTCATGATCCCATCGGCCGAATAATCATTGACCTGGTCCAGGCGGTCACGTACTTTTTGGAGGAGAGCCGGGCCGTCCTGGGCATGGAGTAAAGACAAAATGAGAAAAAGAAGAAAAACGGACAGAAGATGTTTCATGGTCGGCAGTTTAAGTCAATATGTCTTTTCGACGGAACACCGCTATCGCGGTCGCTACGAATAATACGATATAAGCCAGCAGGATGGCAAGGCTCCTCAGGATAGCAGGGAGATTCTCCACCGTACCGGGTATGGCGGAGCCTTCCCCATTGGATTTCGAATAGAAGAAGCCTTTCCAGGCCAGCATATGCGAGGTGAATAACCAGGGTTTTACCGTATCGTCATAGAGCGGGATCTTCATCTCCGATAAGATGGTCAGCACGATCACGATGCTGATGGTAGATACGATGGGGCCGATGGAATTCTCCGCAAACACGGAGAGCAGGAAGGCCAGGGCCGCTACCGTACTGAGCGCGACGGATGCATATCCGAAAGCCGCCAGATACCTCCATAGGACATCGTTCTTGCCGATCTGCTCCATCACCTCATTACGGGCGACCAGCATATCATTGGTACCGAAGAAAAGCATGCTAAGGAATAGGGCCAGCAGTGCCATCCAGATCAGCAGGAGCGCAGTATAGATGACGGAAGCGGCGAATTTCACCAGCATCAGTTGGGTGCGGCTCACGGGTCGTGTGATCAGCAGCCGCAGCGTACCCATATTGGCCTCCCCGGCCACAATATCTCCTGCCACGAGCGCAACCAGCAACGGCACGTGGATGAGCAGGGTATTCAGGATGATAAAAGCCACGAGATAACCGTTCAATATCATTCCATAGGGAATATAAAACGAATCGGACAGGCTGCTCATCATCAACTGCAGGTAAGATTTGCCGTCGAACTTCAGGCCTAGCTGTATGATCAAAACCATTCCGGCGATTGCCGCAAAGCTGATATAAGTCCGGGGACGTTTGAAAATTTTAAACAGTTCGATCTGTAAAAGTCTCCACATGCTGGTTGGCTATTGTAAGTGATAAAAAATACTCTTCCAGCGAATGGCGCTGCCGGATCCCCATCACCCTGATACCCTGTTGAACGAGACCTGCCGTAAAATCGGGTATCTTCGTCTTGTCCATCTTAAAAATCAGCTGTTGCTGGCGCCGCTCCCTGAAAAAAGGCTGCCAGGGCGAACGCATGATCCACTCCAGGGTATTGGCGGGGTCCGCCGTATCAAGCTCCACAACGGTCTGTGCAGGATCGAACAATTCCCCCACGGGACCTTCTACGATCTTCTTCCCCCGGTCCATGATCAGCATGCGACCTGCTATCAGCTCCATTTCACTAAGCAGGTGCGAGGAGACCAACACGGTCTTTCCCCTACTCCGGCTAAGATGCAGGATCAGGTTCCGTATATCTGCAATGCCCTGCGGGTCGAGGCCATTGGTCGGCTCGTCCAGTATCACGAGCTTAGGATCATTCACAAGGGCCACACCGATGCCCAACCGCTGTTTCATCCCCTGCGAAAAAGTCTTAACTTTGTGATGGGCCCTTTCGGCCAGCCCTACCTGCTCTAATTGCTCCATCAGCCGCTTCCGGGGAACGGATCCTCCGCTCATACGGGCAAACAGGGAGAGGTTCTCATAAGCGGTCAGGTATTTATAGAGATCGGGTCTTTCGATTACGGCGCCTACCTGCATAAGGATCTCCCTTCGATGAGTCCGCAGATTCATACCAAATAGTTCGATCTCCCCGGCGTCCGGCCTGATAAGAGTGAGCAGCATTCGGATCGTGGTAGATTTTCCCGCCCCGTTCTGCCCGAGAAACCCATAGATATCTCCCTGATTTACGGAAAAGGACAGATTTTCGACCGCCCGGATATCCCCGAAATACTTGCTGAGCCGGTCGACTTTGATGATAGGAGGAATGCTGGAGGGCATATAAAACCAATAATTTTAATAGGCCAAATACCCTGTAATCTACGAAGCAAATGGCTAGTAATGAATACAAAAGGCCGGCGGAATGGTTGAAAAAAGGTTAAAATACCCAAAAAAATCCGGCCTCTCTATTGTATAAACAGAATACGTTGCCTATCTTTGATTTACCATCCTTTGACAATCCTGTACCGTAAGATCAAAAGAGTGTTCTTACAGCCAATTCCCCAAAAACCTTCGACGATCAGGCATTGTTTTGTTTCCGAGTGTTATTATCATAGTGTTTCAAGTATTATTATCCCGTTCAGGGTGTTTTTGATCATTGTGAAACACCTTAACGTAATATTCATATCTTCTTCCAATAGCTATGCGATAGCCAATCTCCATTCTCCGGGAAAACGCATGAACAGCGCGAGTTTGTCGATTTAGTCGATCTTATGATTTTGTCGATCTTATTTAATTCATTTATAGATAGTTCCTCCTTCCTCTGAATCACCCCGATTGATTTAAAATCAATGTGTTTTACCACTTATTGTTTAACGTCTGAAATTTTTTATCATGAAGAGGAATCTACAAAACATCTTACTACTGTCAGCGCTCATCTTATCTGCATCCGGGGCATTCGCAGGAATTGCTGACAACTTCAATTCCAGGTCCGGCATCACCCTTTCCGAAGTGAAAGGCTATTTGCAGGGCAATTGCTGGTTTTTTTCCGATTTCGACATCAATCGAAATGGATGGTCGCCCAATCTTNNGGAGACGGCGCGATGGTCTCCGGAAGCGGCGCCAGTGCTACCGAGATGACGGGTATCTTCACCCCGCTGTTGGATATCAATGGCCCCGTCAATGTCTCTTTCAAATACAAATTCAATCTTCCCGTCCAGGACAGAAGATGGATAAAAATTTATGCGGCTTATGCCAATGACAAGTCCGCGTTTTTATTGGATAGCCTTGAGCTGACCGGTTCCACGAACACGACGGTATATACCTATCAAAAATCCCTGACCCCGCAGTCCGGGCTCTATAAGTTGTATATCAACTACCAGGGCATCGGAGGCAGCGAGCGGATCGCCATCGACCAATTGTCCATCAATGCTCCCGCTCATTATTCCTCTACCTGTAATACGGCCCCTGTTGCGTTAGCCGATAAATTTGAAGGTACGGACCAGTATACCGCCAGAGGAAATGTCCTGGCTAATGATTATGATCCGAATCATGAGTTGCTGACGGCTTACCTGCTGACCGATTCCCCCGATGGCAATATAAGTTTAAATGCCAACGGGGATTTCGTCTTCGCCCCCATGCCTGGCTTTACCGGCAGTTCTACGCATTTCACCTATAAAGTATGCGATAACGGGTACCCTTCCCTCTGCTCGCTAACTACCACCGCCACCATCAATTTTCCCACCAAATCCGCGCTTTCCGGTCTGAGCGCGCTATATAATAAAAATGCAGTAGCTATCAACTGGAATACATCGATCTGGAACCACTGCGATCGTTTTGAGATCGAAAGAAGCCTGAACGGCCTGAAATATGAAAAAGTCGGCGAAGTAAAAGCCGGCAGCGGCCCCGCCAGCCGGCAGGGTTACTTATTCACGGACAAGGTTCGTGAGGGCATGGCCAGGAAAAACGATTTGTATTACAGGCTCAGGCTGGTGGACGCAAATAATAAAGGGTCCTATTCCAAGGTATTGATCGTCCGTACCTACGAGACAAAGAGTGTGTCAGCGGTGACCGTGACACCCGACCCAATGGCAAATGATATACAGGTCAATGTTCAATTAAAAGAGAATTCTTTCGTGGTGATGAAGGTGACGGATAATAACGGCAGTGAAGTGATGAAAAAGGCGGCGCACGGTGGTCTCGGCGCCNNCCTGGAAGGTACCAGCCGGTTACAGCCCGGCATGTATTTGCTGGAAGTGATCATCAACAGCAATGAGCGGTTGACCATGAAACTTGCAAAGAGCTAAAACGCGAATTAACGCGAATAGAGACACGCGAATAGCTTTATCCTTATCAGTTTTATCCTTATCAGTTTCCTCAAATTCGAGTTAATTCGCGTGTTTCGATTCGTGTCTCACTTCTTTATATCCAGGTAGGATTGTAAATTCTGCACATATTCTGCAAACGCTTCGATGCCGGCGGGTGTGATCCGGCAAATGGTCTGCGGGTAATTGTCCTTGAACTGTTTGATAACATCAATATACCCTGCTTCCTTCAGCTTATTGATCTGCACGCTAAGATTACCGGCCGTGGCGTTTGTATTTTCCCGGAGGTAGGTGAATTCCGCCTCCTTGACAGAGATCAGGATGGAGACGACCGCCAGCCGCAATTGAGAATGCAATATAGGGTTGAGATCTTTAAACATGTTGTCTTTTTGCTTTCAGGTAGCACCTTCTCAGAATGAGACCGGATCTTTTCTTTATTGACACTGGGCCAGCATGCCTTCGGACTGCTGCCGTCCCCATTTTGGATATAACGGCTTAGGCTGGGCAGCTTTATAAAGTGCCCATGCCTTTTCAAAGACCGGTCTGGCCTTGTCCTTTCCACCGCCGTACTCGGTGGGCGTATTGAACAGGCTCATCCCCTGCAGATAGTAGAGACGGGGATTATTGGGATCCGCCTCCATACCCTTCTTCAGGGCCGCAGAAGCTTCCATCCCGTTGGTCTGCCAGCGGGTCTGCGGATCGACCATCATCTGCTGGGTAGCCGCCATATTTTCCACGGCATATAATTCCGAGTTGGTCTCCAGCGCTTCCGCCTTTGCGACAAAGGCTTTGATCTTTTCGGCATTGGCGTCCTTATCCTTCATTTCAGGGAGCCAGCCGATCCAGGCCTGCGCCAGGGCGGCATAGTAGTAAGGGAGCCATTTTGTCTTTTCCGCATCGCCTATGCGCTCGAAGTTACCGGCAATATTCTGCAATTCGTCGATCGATTTGGCGGAATCGAGCAGTGTGATATTTTTCTGCATGGATTGGGTATACTTGTCGGTCTGAGCCATGGTTTCCAGGGATAGGAAAAAGACCAGGGCCATCAACAGCTTTTTACCGGGCTGCCGGACCTGCAAAGTTTTGTTTTTTGGGTGTTGCTGAATTTTCGGTTGCATGATCTGATTTTTTATTGGTTAATGAAAGTAGATTCCTGTTATAAATTATCCGTTGCTTCCAAATAATATTTCTCACAAATTATTATTAATCGCATCCTGGGACCTGTCGACACCCCAGCTCAAAAAGCAACCGATAAAATAAAAGCGGTTGGCCGGGGGAGTGATGGGTTGCCTGTACAAGCCGCTATAGGAATAATTATACCCGTATACGGCATTATACCCGAGCACATTACTGACACTTGCAAACCAGACCACAAAGGTCCTGGCATTGGTCTTTCCGACGCTGGGCACATATTCGGCACTGAAATTCAGGCTGTTATAATCTTTTGTCTTGCCCTGGTCTCCCAGGTAGTATTGATTGTTTCCCTTGAGCATGAAATTGTAATAGGGTCTTCCCGTCGCATAACTATAAGTCATGTTGACGCCGGACCTGAGCTTCGTGAAAAAGCGTTTCATCACGATGGAAGCCGTATGTGTCGCGGCAAAGCTGGGCATGAGCTGTTCCGTATAGTTGAGGTAATTACGCTTCGTGTCCAGGTAGGAATAGCTGATCCAGTAATCGAAATTTTTGATGGTCTTTTTGTCACGGAAGAATATTTCGGCCCCTTTTGCGTATCCGCTGCCGCTGTTATTGAAGGAGGAATAGAAATAATTGATGGGCACGGTCTTGATAAGATCCTGGTATTGCTTGTAATAGGCTTCCACGCGGAATATCCTGTCCTTCGACATCTTCTGATAGTTGATGATGNNATAGTGGGTTGCTTTGGTAAAACCCAGATGGGTCGTATAGAAGAGCTGGCTGTTCTCGGGTTTCTGGTAAAAGATGCCATAGGCCAGGGATACCTGGGCGTCCTTTCCCGTCTTATAGGCTAGGGATACGCGGGGGGCCAGATCGGATTTGTTGATAACCGAAGAGTGCTCATAACGCAAGCCCAGTTTGGCGGCCAGTTCGTTGGTCAGGAAAATATCGGATTCGGCGAACAGCGCGTTGTAGTGATCATGAAATTTGTAAAGGGTATCTATATTATATTCA
>PLXD01000168.1 GCA_003151295.1 Chitinophagaceae bacterium
AGGTTCATGAAATTGATACAGGCAATTAGCAGCACAAAGATGGCGATGATGGAAAAAAGACGCACGTATTCGATTCTTCCGCCGGATGGTTTCCCCGCGTTGTAATTACCATGCAGATATACATCCCGGAACGGCTGTAAAAAGATCTCATCTTTTGAGGAGAAATCGTTTTTTTCTTTTTGCATGAAATGCAGCAGTTTGGCATTCACCCCATCCAGTGAAGCCGCAGGTGTAAGCATCACGTACATATAAGTGGCGTAGCTCCCCCATTTGTCGAGCCAATCGTTTTTCTTCCTGCAATACTCGAACGGAATGAGCCAGTCGAACTGCAGGGAAGAACTGGCGGGAATATTCTGCAGGACGGCCGTCACTACGAAGGGATCGGTATTGTCGATCTTTATCATTTTTCCGATCGGGTCTGTATCGCCAAAATATTTTGTTGCCAGTTTTTGTGTGATGACGATCCCGTTAAGCGGACTGAGCGCCGAAGAAATATCCCCTTTCAGCAGGGGGAAGGAGAACATGCGCAGGAAGTCGCCGCTGGCGTAGTATCCTTTTTCTTTGTAACGGGTGTTTCCCACATTCAGCAGGAGATTGCCATCAAAAAGGGTTGATGCATATTTTACTTCGGGGATGTCTTTCTTTAAGGCCGCGTTCAGATTGGCAGGGACGTCGGGGATCGTTGTTAGGGTTCCCCAGTTGAGGTTGGCCATGACACGGGACAATTGGGGGCCATTGGTATGAAATTGGTCGTAACTGCGCTCATTCTGTATCCACAGGGCGATCAGGATCGTGCAGGCGAGGCCGAGCGCCAGCCCGGCTATATTGATAAAAGAGTACACTTTGTTTTTCCAGAGATTCCTCCAGGCTATCTTGAAATAGCTTTTAAGCATGGGTATATTTTGTCTGTTGAATGGCCTACTTTACGATTCCTTGCTGCGAAGAAAATGCCAGATTGGTAAACAATTTAAAATCAGTGATATATGATTGTGCTGTTTCGGTGAACTGTATCATTCCGATACATCTGCTGTCCACTTTAGAAGTAGTAAGCGATCCTGAGTGCCGCAAAGCTGTAACCTCCCCGTTGAAGGACGGTTTTTTCAGGAGTGCCGGAGCCCATGGGGACACCGGTAAACTGGAGGCTGAGTTCGAGCAGGGATTCTCCGACCGGGGCGATCATACCGAGGCCCGGCACGAGTGCCAGGCGCGTAGTAGTCTGATTATTGGTGGAAATCAGGGCGCCGGCCTGCATGCCCAGGTAATAGAGCCCCTTCCAATAGTATCTTGCGCCTAACAGGATGGGCAAAACAGAGAAGCGCGTTTGAACAGTACTGTCTAAATCGGTCACGGTACCGGAAAAATGGAGCCAGCCGAGGTCAATGGTGGCGGAAATCCCCGCATGTGTTTTGGTCGATGGCTGTTTTGAAAAGAATTTTTCCCCTTGCAGGAAGATCCCCTGGCCGCTGATATCCAATTTTCCTGCTCCGGCATGGGTTGAGAGGGCATATTCAATGCCTGCGGACAAACCAACACCTTTCTCCTGGGCCCGGGAGACGGTCGCCAGGAGAAAAGAAAGGATCAGGNNAATGCAGGGAAATCTCGATTTTGAAACTATTCTTCAAGGCCGTATTTTTATTGATAAACGGTATCGGCCACGAATATACCATAAAGGAACTGTTTAGCATGAGAAGGATCATTGCCGTTGGTTTGTTGCCTATTGCTATTTTATCGGGTGTTGCAATGGAATCGCGAAGCCGGTCTTTGCTGCCTCAGTATGCGCTTTCGGATTTACAGTTGGGAGTTTATGATACCCGGGATGGATCTTTACTCCAGGCATTTGAAAAGATCGCCGAGGATGCGCGGGGTCAGGTAGGTATATCGCTGTTTCAATTGGAAAAAGGCGAGCATCTGTCGATTGCAGGAAACCGGCATTTCGCCATGCAAAGCGTGTTTAAGATTCCGCTTGCCATGTACATATTGGATGGTGTCGACAAGGGGAAATTCTCGTTGGATCAAAAAGTGCATATCGGCAACGCCGACTGGGTGGAGAAAACCTGGAGCCCGATGCGTGACCAATACAAGAGCCGGGAAATCGATATTTCTTTGCGGGAAGTGTTGGCTTTCTCCGTTAGCAATAGCGATAACATCGCCTGCGATGTCCTTTTCAGGCTGGCGGGTGGCACTCAACCGGTCAATGCGTATGTCCATGACCTGGGGATCAAAGACATGATGATTGTCGCCACCGAAGCGCAGATGCATGCTGAATGGAATGTACAATATCAAAACTGGTGCACGCCCAATGCGATGGCTACGCTTTTTAAAACTGTTTTATGCGGGCCGGCATCTATCGGCAGCGGCGAATGATGCCGGGATCATTACCCTGCCGGATGGCGAACACCTGCTCCTGGTTGTGTTTGTGAGCGACGCTAAAGCAGACGATTCTACGCGGGAAGGGGTTATTGCCAGGATCGCCAAAGCAGCATATGATCATTATGTCCACGCGGCTTCTTAATGCGCACGAATAATCAGGTGATCCGGAAACAGGCTGTTCACTTTTTCAACAGGACCAGTTGCCCTAAATGATAGGCCAGGTGGCCGGTCCTGCTAAGCAGGACGCTGAACTTATTGCGATGAGGTTCTTTTACAAAGTCTTCCGCTGAAAC
>PLXD01000613.1 GCA_003151295.1 Chitinophagaceae bacterium
AATAGTATATACGACCGATGGTTCGGACCCGGTGGCCTCTTCTCTTGTCTATAAGGATTCGCTGGTGCTTGATCATACGGCGCGGTTCAGGACGAGGGTCCTGTTTCGAAGTGGAATGGCCGGAGCCATCGCGGAAAGGAGATTTGTGAAGACGCGGCCTTCGGCGCCCGTGGGACCTGCGAGAGATGCTGAGAGATTTGCGGGGCCGACCGGGGAATACCTTCCCGGGCTGCGGTATTCCTATTACGAAGGCAAGTGGCGGCTGATACCGGATCTGAAAAAACTGAAGCCTGAAAAAAGCGGTGTTGTCGCCGCGCCGGGCCTGGAGGCCGTTTCTCCGCGCAAAGACTATTATTCCATTGCATTCAGCGGATTTATCGATATTCCGGTGACAGGGGTCTATACTTTTTATACCGTCTCGGATGATGGTTCCCGGCTTTTTGTGGATGATAGGCAGGTAGTGGACAACGACGGATGTCATGGCGACCTGGAGAGATCGGGCGAAGCGGCCCTGGCAGCCGGCAAACACCCGTTCCGGCTGCTATACTTCCAATATGGTTCGGGTCAGACACTGAAGGCTTATATAAAGGGGCCTGGGATGAATAAGCAGGAAATACCCGATTCCTTGTTTTTTCATTAAATTTAAAGGGTCCCGGCAGGAAATTGAGTAGGTGTGCAGCGTTTTTTTCTTTTCTTTACCTGGCAGGGCGNNGGTCGAAAAAGGCGAGGATAACATGTATTTACAAGTCACCGGATCGATAAATTGGTGTGAATTTCTCAACTCTTTTGCCATGGCTCTGTTCTCTGTGAATCATTTACTTGATAGGTGCTTATTGTTTTTGTCTTTTTCGCCATTTGTCGTCCATGCACAACTCGTCCAACGCCAGATCCGCACTGTTGAATACAGGCAATTACAAAAAAAACTGGCCACTGGTTGGAATACCTGGTACAATAACAGCGTACTCTCCTGGGTGTTGTTGCCCGAGAGCTTTTCAATCAACCTCTGCGTGGATCATGTGGAGGATGGAGATTATCTTCGGGAAGCTTATAAGGCTTCGGATGCCCAGCATCGCCCGGAAAAGGTCATACTCGGTCTGCGCGCTGATGACGGTAGTTATACCAGCCTGCAGCTTAGTTACGAGGGTATTCAATTATCGATACAGAGCGCTACCGATGGACCTGACGAGTTGATCCTCGTCACACCGCTGAAGCCTTCATCGGAACAACTGGTCATTGAAGCCGGACTGCAATGGGGCAGGCAGGGCCAGATTGCAGCGGAGACAGTAGCAGGAAAGGAAAAACTGGTATACCATTCGGGGGACCATATCCTGGAGGTCGGCACTACCGGTCCCGGTATGGCGAATGGATATGTGTTGAGTACCGCCCCCCATCTCGGCATCTCCCTGCAGAACGAGGCCGGTATCTATACCGGGAAGGCCCGGTCGCTGGAAGAAATTAAGGAAATAATAAATAAAAGAAGGGCCGAACAGCATCAACGGGTAGACAGTTACGGGGAGCTTTCGGAATCCTTCAAGGCCATGCAGACGATCCTTGCCTGGAATACCATCTACGATGCGCCAAATGATCGCGTGATCACGCCCGTTAGCCGTCTATGGAACCATGGCTGGGGAGGTTTTGTACTTTTCGACTGGGACACTTATTTCGCGAGCTATATGTGTTCCCTGTTTAATAAAGACCTCGCCTATGCCAATGCCATAGAAATCACCAAGGCCATCTCTCCGCAGGGGTTCATTCCCAACTACCAGGCCCCCTTTGGAAATTTTTCATGGGATCGCTCCGAACCGCCTGTGGGGTCCGTTCTCATCCTTGCTATTTATAAACGTTATCCGGAAAATTGGTTCCTGGAAGAAGTGTATGACGAATTGCTGACATGGAACCGCTGGTGGTCGAAACGCCGGGATGTAAAAGGCTACCTGGCCTGGGGATCGGACGATGTCCCGGATTCTTTGCGGACGATCAGCAAGCACGACCTGCAGGCCGCCAAATTTGAGTCGGGCCTGGACAACTCGCCGATGTATNNTGACGGTATTCCTTTCAATAAGACCACCAACACCATGGAACTGGCGGATGTGGGGCTGATGAGCCTATATGTGGCGGACTGTAATTCACTGGCTGAAATTGCCGGCATATTGGGAAAAAAAGCCGATGCAAAAGAGATCGTGGAACGCGCAGTCCGGTATAAAAAATCGCTGGCTACTTTATGGGATGAAGAAAAAGGGATCTTCCTGAACAAGCGAACAGACAAGGATGAGAAGAGTTACCGGCTATCGCCGACGAATTTTTATCCCTTGCTGGCGAAAGCCTGTACACAGCGGCAGGCGGAAAGAATGATGAAAGAGCATTATTTTAATCCTAACGAATTTTACGGTGAATTTGTAATACCTTCCATTTCCCGGAATGACACCGCATTTAAGGATAATGATTACTGGCGGGGACGCATCTGGGGGCCCATGAATTTCCTCGTATACCTGGGCATGCGTAATTACGATCTTCCCGAAGCCAGGGCCGATCTTGTCAAAAGATCGGGAGCGCTGTTGATGAAATCCTGGAAAGCCAATGGGGCCATCTATGAGAATTATAACAGTGTGACGGGACAGGGGGACGATGGGGAAAATGCCGATGGGTTCTACCATTGGGGGGCATTGCTCAGTTTTATGGCATTTTTAGAGAAGGATGATCTTAACAAACAAGAAAACAACCATAAGAAAAAATAAACAGGAATAACAATATAGAAGGAATAAATAACAACAATAAACAGCAATCATATTATGCAAAAAAAGAAACAAAACGACCGGGGTAATTCCCGACGCGACTTCCTGAAAAAAGGATTGACTGCAGCAGCAGGGTTTTATATCGTACCCAGGCACGTACTGGGTGGCCCGGGTTTCCTGGCGCCCAGTGACAAGCTGGTCATCGCGGCCGTCGGTGCAGGCGGGAAGGGCGGTGACGATATACAATATTTCTTTAAGACCGGAAAAGCGGAGATCGCCGTACTGACGGATGTGGATGATCGCCGTTCGGCAGAGAGCAGGAAAAGCTTTCCCAAGGCTAAATATTATAAGGATTTCCGGGAGATGCTGGAAAAAGAGCATAAGCATATCGATGCCGTATCTGTATCCACTCCCGACCATATGCACGCGGTGATCGCTATGGGCGCCATGCAATTAGGCAAACATGTATACGTTCAAAAACCGATGACCCACGATATTTATGAGGCCCGCATGCTTACCCAGGCCGCTACCCGCTATAAGGTGGTTACCCAGATGGGTAACCAGGGGGCTTCCGGGGATGGCGTAAGACAGCTCATCGACTGGTATCGTGCAGGAGTTATCGGGGATGTGACCGAAGTATACTGCTTTACCAACAGGCCCGTTTGGCCACAGGGCATCAAATGGCCTGATAAAACGTCGCCGGTC
>PLXD01000416.1 GCA_003151295.1 Chitinophagaceae bacterium
CCAGTTCGGAGGCGACGCCCGGACTGTGGGTTGCTCCGGGTGCTCCGGCGGAACCTGCTCCACGGGCTCTGGAACCGTCCAGCGCCGCAGCCATTTGCATAGCCTGATTGCTGTACTGCCAGTTCTTATGATCGGATTGGGCCGTGGTGATCGTATCTTTTAGCCGACGCGGATGATTGACATTATAATAATCGGTCGCCCCTATCTCCGCCGCCGTTTGTATCTCTACATGACCGTAATTGAAAAGTCTGCCCATCAAAGTCTGGTCATAAGATACGTTATTGATCTTTTCCAGCGGACTTTCTTTGGCATAATGGCTTAACAGGCCCACTTCGTCGATAACGCGAAAATTGGTCACCACCCAGATATTTACTTTCCAGGTGAAATACTGCAGGAAAAAATAAAGAATTCCGGCCAGGGCGACGATCCATCCCCAATGAGGGAAGCCGATAAAATAGGAGGCTACCCCTCCCGCTATGGCTATCAATACGGGTGTGATGAGGAAGGTCCAGCTGCTATAGGTGACCAATAAAACCTTCTCGCCCTTTTGAAGTGGTGTGCGCATAAAAATTGTTTGTACAAAAATATATAAAACCGGGCTGCTTTCTCTGATGATTGTTCCTTCCTTTTCAGCGCTGGTAGTAGCAGGACTGCTTTGCCAGCATCTCCCTTACGAGGGTATTCCATTTATCCTGCATAGCCGCTACCTGGCCATGTTTCGTCTCATCATCATACTGATCCTGCATCCTTTCCGTCTCCGCCTGCTTCTGCTTATAAAGCTGGTCGATCTCCTTAATATACCCCTCCGGCTTAAAGGACCAGGCCCTGATAGCCTCCGCCAGCTCGCAGGCTTTAACAGCGGTAATATCGAAATGCCGTTGTTCATGCTGCAACGTCTCTTCATTGCGGCTGTTAGCCTTGCACCAGGAACGGGCCTTATCAAAAAGGGAAGTAATGGTGACCGTGAGCCGAGTCTGTCCATACCTGGTTTCCGAATCATATTTCAGGTCGATCCCACTGTAGGTAGCTGCTGCAGCCGGAAGATAATTATCCGGCTTCCCTTCGAAATCGTCCAGCTTTAATCGGGTCTTGGGGGAATAGACGATCATTCCTGTATCGGCTATCCCTTTGCCGAATACTGTGTTCACCAGGATGGCAGGACCCCTTATTGATGCCAGCACGTCGTTCCTGTTCCTTAAAAACCATTTGTCAAACTGGTAAAAGATGGTGTCCAGGTTCTGCCGGATCAGCCCTTCGATATATTTGAAGGCATCTACGCCGGCACTGACTGAGCTGTTGATACTATATTCCACTAACTTATTGTTGCCTGTAAAAAAGGAAAGGGTCATATAGACCTCCGATTCCGCATGAAGTCCTCCTGTCTGTTCGACCACTTCGAACCTGGAAATATGCAATGCCAGTGGAAGGGCGTAAAGGGTATCCTGTACCAGATTGTCCCTTAGGAATTCATGGATTCCGCCGGCCGTCCCGTCCGGGAGATTGATCCGGGTCATCTTCTTACTGAATATGCCTGCGCGTACCGAGCCGATATCGCTCGTGTCCCGCCGATCATCCTTTACCGCATCGAACCAATAGTCCGCCGGGCGGGTAATGAGTTTTTGCTGTTTAAGCCTGACGATCTTTATTTCCTGGGCATAAGATGAATGGTTGGCATACAGGGATATCATCAGGAGAAAGAAATATCTGTTCATTCGGAAGGAGTTGTAAGAATATCAAATATATTATATTGCATCGTTGAAAACTATTTTTCTACAGGCATTAATACCGGGCAATGTTAAATAGATGGTTCTCAAGAATAGAAAGCCGTTTTCTGGCGTTTCAAAGAATAAAACATTGGAAATTTTACCTGACCTTACTTTGCTGCTTGTATTGCATTCTAAGTAATACTCCGGGTTATACAAGGCTGACAAGATGCAGTGGACAGCATGACCCCATCTGGGAAACCATTAACAAACAGGTCGATCATCCATTGTCGCCCATTGTTATTGAAAACATCTCCTACCATGAAGCTAAACTGGCCTTCAGACTCGTCCCTCCTATCCTTGCTAAAATCCTGCCTTCTTCCGATCTTTGCGACAGGATGATATGGTTATTCCTGCTTCAGAATATAGCGGGGCTTATTTTTATTTTTCTTTTAATCCGGCTGACGGAAAAGAATGTTTCCGACAGGTTCCTGCGCATATTGGTTCCCTGCTGTTTTTGCGTGTTATATACTGCCAACTCTTTCTTTTGTGACCTTACTTTTTTCTTTGATTCATTCGCTTTCCTCTTTTTGCTGATCAGCATCAGCTATTCGAATTTCTTCATCATATGCATCAGCCTTTTCCTGGCTTGTTTCACCGACGAACGCGCTTTGATAGCCTGTGGATTTGTGCTGCTTTATCATCTGCTTCGCTCACCAAAAGAAAGCAAGATAACCGGCTCAGTTATAGCGCCCTTTGTCGTCATTCCTGTCTACCTGGGAGCAAGATTCTATTTGCAATACCATTTCGGCCTTCATACTCCTCATGGTCCGGGGACCGGGGTGGGTATTCGGGAGGTCCTTTCAAAAAACAGCTGGGATACTATCTCACTGGGCATATTTTCGGCTTTTAAGAGTTTTTGGCTGATCCTGCTGTTGGGAGTATTCTACTTAAAAGGCCGTATAGCAAGAATAATTTATGCCGGCACCCTGCTATGCATAGTTGGCGTAGGCATCTCTGTGTATGATTTTTCCAGGAGCATCTCCTACGGGTTTATCGGCATTCTTATAATCCTGTTCGAAATGCATAAGAAAGAAGTCGAACCGGCAGGGTTCAATAAATTTGTATTCTTATTATTTATAACGAGTATGCTCAATCCCATTCTTTCCGTCAGAGGGTATAACGTCGATATCAGCAATCCGGTGTTCGTTAAATACCTCAATCGCTTTCATAAAGACGAGATTCCTGTTAAATAATTTCACAGGATACAGCTGCAAAAGCGCTGTCATTAATAGAATTTAAACCGGTATGGCTTATCGAAAATCAATCGTCCAGTTTCAACACGGCAAGAAAGGCTTCCTGCGGCACTTCCACATTTCCGATCTGACGCATGCGTTTCTTGCCTTCTTTCTGTTTTTCCAGCAGCTTGCGTTTACGCGAGATATCACCGCCATAACATTTGGCGGTCACATCCTTGCGCA
>PLXD01000204.1 GCA_003151295.1 Chitinophagaceae bacterium
CGAGGTCCAATGATGAACATAAAACTTATCGCACCCCATGATCACCGTGAAGACATGATATCCAGCCCCTTCAAACTCAAGAGGGTAAATCTTCCTCTTTTGGCGGCGCTCACCCCGCCCGGGCACACGGTTACCATTGTCGAGGAGGCTTTTGCGCCCGATGACATCGATCAAGATGTGGATTTGGTAGGCATTACGGTCTTGACCGAACTCGCGCCAAGAGCCTATCAAATCGGCGACACCTATCGCAAAAAAGGTGTGAAGGTGGTGATGGGAGGGATACACCCCACGGTATTGCCTGACGAAGCCTTGAAACATGCAGACGCCGTAGTCGTGGGAGAAGCGGAGGGTATCTGGCCGCAGCTTGTAGCAGATGCCGCCTCGGGTCAGATGCAAAAAATATATCGGGCCGGTAAAATGACCGATCTCGAAGGTCTGCCGAAACCACGGCGAGAACTTTTCCCCGTAACCAAAGGTAAAGGTTATATACCGATCCCGATCGGCGTCGAGACATCCCGCGGCTGTCCGTACGATTGCGAATTCTGCTGTATTGGTCAGACATTGGGGTCTCAATATCGAGTCAGACCGGTTCAGGAGGTAATTGCCGAGATAGAATCCATTGATTCCCCTCACCTCTTCTTCGTCGATGACGCCCTTGGACTTAACCGGACTGCAGCGAAAAAGCTCTTTACGGAAATGATACCCCTTCGGAAGCAATGGCTGGCGCAAGGCACCGTGTCGTTAGCTGAGGATCCGGAGCTTTTGGGATTGATGAAACGTGCGGGGTGCCTGGGGCTTTTGATCGGTTTCGAATCGGTACAGAAAGACACGCAAGATGAGGTGAATAAAATAAAGAGCCTGAGCATCGATTTTTATGAGGCCATGCATCGATTCCATAACGAAGGTTTCGGCATACTGGGCTGCTTTGTCTTAGGTTTTGATTACGAAAACAAGGATGTGTTCGAGCAGACACTTGAGTTTATAATGAAGAGCAGAATGGATTGTGTCCAGCTGAGGATTCNNAACGGTTCTTTGGCATGAGCCCATGGAAACGAAGCCTGTTCGGTTGCCAGGTGTACGCCGGGCTCAATCTGTCTACCCGTGACCGATATTTCAAAGCGCTGAAGAATCCTCAACCATTTGCAGGGGCTTGAAACGCATTTGTTTTTAGAAAGCTGACGCTATGATCCGCCGTAAATTCAGGAATCTTATCAAAAATTTATTTATCCAGGGGGTTTCACCGCGGGAACTGGCTCTTACCATCTCCCTCGGTTTTTTTATCGGTACCATTCCTGTTCTGTGGGGAGCAACCCTCATCTGTGCATTTCTCGCTGTTGTATTCAGGCTCAATCATCTCAGCATACAGGCTGCGAACTATCTGGCTTACCCATTGCAGATCGCATTATTTGTTCCATTTTATCGAATGGGAGCGGCTATGTTCCCATGGGGCCCATCCGTATCACCCGATATATTTTCATACGGAATCAAGAATGCATTGACGGGGAATTTTATCCCCATAGCAGCCGCAACACTCAAAGCCTTGGCTGCCTGGTTTCTTATAGCTGCACCTCTGGCCGTAGTGCTGTATTTTCTTTTATGGACTGTTTTTGCCAGATTGCCACGGTTTAATAATGTATCCGGTAATGATTACAGGTAGTTTTAATAGCAGGAGGCGGTCGATACGTGCTACAAATATCGGGGTAGATTTGGGGGTAAGTACAATAAANNTAAAAAAACATCGTGATTAAATTATTGCTCCATTGGTTTGCAGGACGACAACAAAATAACTGTACACCAAACTGTACACGGTGGGATTATAAAGAGGAAAATTATTATGGCACAAAAGATTTTCATCGCAGCCACCGGCCAGAATACCGGGAAAACGACGACGAGCTTTTTCCTGCTCCATCTCGCCAGGAAAAAATACCAGCGGGTAGGATACATAAAGCCCCTTGGCCCCAAGCCGGCGTTTCTGAACGGGATCGAAGTCGATAAGGATGCAGCACTGATTGCGCAAGCGTTCGGTATGGGAAAGGACTTGCGGCTGATGTCGCCGGTCGTCCTCCATCCGGATTCGACGCGCAAGGTAATCGACGGCGAAATATCCGCCGCCATACTCCGCCAGCGAATCATTGATGCCTGTGCCGAACTGGAAAGGAAATACGATTATCTGATCATCGAGGGGTCGGGGCACGTAGGGGTAGGTTCGGTTGTCGGGCTCTCAAATGCCCAGATTGCCAGCATGCTGGATTCACCTGTTCTGCTGGTAACTGGCGGAGGAATCGGCAATGTCGTCGATTCCGTGCATATGAACCTTGCCCTGTTCGAGAAGGAAGGGGTCGATGTCCGTGCTATTCTGGCAAACAAGCTTTTCCCCGACAAGCGGGACAAGGTTCTCGATTACCTGCGCCGTGTTTTTGCAGCGGAGCGCCTGCAGGTACTGAGAGGCTTTGACTACCAGCCAATACTCGCCAATCCGACACTCCGGCGGGTGGCCGATCTCCTCGAACTTCCGCTGCAAGGTAATAAACGCGATGCCCGGCGCATCATCAATCATGTCCAGATCGGCGCGGCTTCCACCCAGAGGGTCGCCGAAATCCTGAAGGACTCCACGCTCTTGCTTGTTACCAGCAGTCGAGACGAGTTGCTCGTTACCATGGCCAATCTCTACCAGATCCCCGAATACCGCTGCAAGCTGGCGGGGCTGGTCATTCCGGGGATCATCCCCGTCAGTAAAATTACCCAGCAGATCCTCGACCGGAGCAATATCCCCTAT
>PLXD01000476.1 GCA_003151295.1 Chitinophagaceae bacterium
ATCGGGGACGGAAGCGGAAAAAATAAAAAGGATCGGGGAGGCGCTTCACCGGGACGATCCCGGGCCGGGAGGTTTCTATGATCAATTCGGCGACCCGCAGAGCTGGCATCGCATCGTACCCGGTCACCTGTCCTGGGCGGAGGATCCGGGAAACCTGGATTCGCCGCATATCGGTTTCGGGACGGGGCTTAAAGGTGTCAGTTGGCAGGATAATCCATTGGCGCGGGGTTTTAAGGCCAGGACGATTCCGAATAGCTGGGTGAGCCAGGCGATGACCTTGTACGGCGTGCCACTGAAGATCCATTATGAGGGATTGGATTCCGGGTCGGATTATCATATCCGGATTGCCTATACGGGTCGGTTCCAGTCGCATATGAAGATGACTACGGAAAGTGGGTATATGATTCATGATTTCATCAAGACCGGTGTAGAACCGATGTATGAGTTCGATCTTCCAAGGGCTGCGATAAAGAATGGGAAGGTAACTTTCATCTGGACCTGCATGGAGACCGATCGCGGGGCGCAGGTCTCTGAGATGTGGTTGATCCGGAAATAAGAAAGGAAATCTGAAAGAATGGTAAGACGGGGATAGGCTGGAAAAACAGGGATAGGAAGAACAATAAAATTTTAAATAAGAGATAAACGTAAATATTTTCTATGAGTCGTAAAAAAAATGCTTTACTGGAAAAATTGAAAGCGGGTAGGAATGTATATGGGACCTGTATCACTTCTACAGGACCTATGTGGCCGGGCGCGATTAAAAGTGTGGGGCTGGATTTTGTTTTTATAGATACCGAGCATATTCCATTAGGCAGGACCGAGCTCGCCTTGCTTTGCCAGTTGTTCGTGGCGAATGATATTACTCCTGTCGTGCGTATACCCTCTCCCGATCCTTACCTGGCCTGCCAGGCCATCGATGGCGGTGCGCAGGGTATCGTCGCCCCCTATTTGGAATCGAAAGCGCAGTTCGTTGATCTGGCGGGAGCTGTCAAATTTCGTCCGTTGAAGGGCGAGTTGCTGGCACAATACCGGGATGGCAGGAAGCCCATGTCCGCTGGCTTACGGGCATATGTGGAGGAATATAATGCCGCCAATATGTGCATTGCCAATATCGAGAGTGTTCCTGCAATGGAAAAGCTTGACGCCCTGCTTGACACACCGGGTCTGGATGCGGTATTTATCGGACCCCACGATCTTTCCGTGAGCCTGGACCTGGCGGAGCAATATGACCATCCCGATTTCGAGGCAGCGGTAAGAACGATCATACACAAGACACGGGCGAAGGGACTACATATCGGGATCCATTTCTCTTTGGAGCCGGAGCGACAGGTTCAATGGATGAAAGAAGGCGCCAATATAGTGGTGCATAGTTTCGATATTGCTCTTTTTCTTCAAAGGCTTCGCCATGATATGAGTATTATTAAAAAGGCTGCGGGGGATATTCCGGCGGATGGTCCGGCCGAAAAGTTGATTGTCTGATAAGGAGTGTGTACCATTTTTCGCCACCTCTGTTGATCTGTTATAGCAGCTAAAAACCGCGAGGATAATCGTCAGGGCGCAATAAGAGTGAAAGAAGATTTTCAGAGCCATCATACTATTTGAATTCAAATCCTGTGCCACCGGGAAATCCGGCATTTTTAATACATGGACTTTCTGGTGCTTTATTTGAGATGCTTGTATAAAAAGCATATGAGGTATCATGTACTGGCGACAGATTATGATGGCACCCTGGCCGATCAGGGGCAGGTGGACGAAGTGACGCTCGCAAAACTCCGCCAACTGCGGACTACGGGCCGTAAGCTGGTGTTGGTCACGGGGCGGGAAATGAAAGATCTGGTAATTATATTCCCGGAGTATGCCATCTTCGATTATATCGTAGCGGAAAACGGGGCCCTGATCCATGATCCGGCCACAGGGGTAGAGCAATTGCTCGGCCCTCCGCCGGAAGCCGGGTTCGTCATGGCCCTGGAAGAAAAAAAGGTTTATCCTTTGTCCATCGGCAAAGTCATCGTTGCCACCTGGGAGCCGAATGAACAGGCCGTGCTGGAAGTGATCAAGGCATCGGGCAGTGAACGACAGCTCATCTTCAACAAGGGAGCGGTGATGATCTTACCGCCCGGCATCAATAAGGCTACGGGGCTGCAAGTGTTGCTCCATTCCCTTCACCTATCCGCACATAATGTGGTAGCCGTCGGGGATGCCGAAAACGACAGCGCCCTCCTGCAGTCAGTGGAATGTTCCGTCGCGGTGATGAATGCGCTGCCATCGCTGAAAGAGGCCGCGGATTGGGTGACCGATAAAACCTATGGCGAGGGAGTTGGGGAAGTTATGGACCGGCTTATCACCGACGATCTTGCCCCCATCGACGGACAGTTGAGCCGGCATTACCTGGAACTGGGGACCCTGCATGACGGGCGCCCTTTCGCCATCAGCCCCTATCGCAGCGGGCTCTTGGTGTCCGGCGTCAGCGGGAGCGGCAAGACGACCTTCACGCTCTCCATTGTAGAGAGCCTGGTCCGGCAGGGCTACCAGTTCTGCCTTATCGATCCGGAAGGCGATTACCTGGGATTGCCAGGCGCAGTCGTGGTAGGCAACGATAACTCCTTGCCGCCTATAGAAGAGATCCGGGAATGGCTGAAGGACCCAGGGCAGAGCCTGGTCATCTGCATGTTGTCGATCCCTTTGGCGGACCGGCCGGCATTTTTTTCCCCGTTGCTTGCTGTTTTATTGGAACTGAAACAGGAATATGGCCATCCTCACTGGCTGTTGTTGGATGAAGCGCATCACCTGGTGCCAGCCCCTGTGGGAATGGCGGTGGATGCCATGCCTGTCGACTTCAATAATTTTATTCT
>PLXD01000354.1 GCA_003151295.1 Chitinophagaceae bacterium
GTCTTACATGGGAACCGATATCTACCAATACGGTTTTCACATAACCGTTCACTTTAGGAAATATGCTCACCTCCTGGTAAGCCGCTAATTGAGCTGGTAATTTCACGACTTGCTCTACGCTTTGCTTTTCGGCTTTGACCAGGTCATAATGAGGTGCTGCAACAGGAGTTGTTTTATTGTCCGCATCCTTTTTATCGGAACAACTGTAAAATACTATGGCAGACAATAAAATGATTATAAAAAAATGCTTGTTCATATAATGTTATTTAGAGGAATCTTCCGGTAATAAGGAGACGGATTTGAAAGATGATTTTTGTTGTATCCAGCCATATACCAGAGGAACTATAAACAGAGCGGCAAAGGTGGAGGCGGCTAACCCCCCGATGACCGCACGCCCCAGCNNATCATCGCCAGGCTGGTCATCAGGATTGGACGCAGCCTCACACTGGCAGCTACAATAGCAGCTTTGAAAGGGTCTTCGTATTCCAGCCTCAGCTTCTCCGCATTGGTGACGATCAGGATCGCATTGGCCACGGATACCCCGACAGCCATGATCAGGCCCATATAGGACTGAAGATTTAGGGTCGCCCCGGTGGCCAGTAGCATCAGCATGGCTCCCAGCAGGACAGCCGGTACGGTGGCAAGGACGGAGATGGAGATGCCGAAGGACTGGTAGTTGGCGGCCAGTAAAAGGAGAATCACAACAATAGCAGCCAGTAATCCGCTTTGCAATGAATCCAGCGTTTCCGTCAACAGCGAAGACATCCCCTTTATTTCAGCTACCAGGCCGGTGGGCGGCGCGCCCATTTCATCAATGGCTTTTTGCACGGCAGCAGTGGCGCTCCCCAGATCCATTTTATAAATATTGGCGCTGACCGTAACGAACCTCCGGGGACCACTTCGGTCATACTCTCCGGGTAAAGTATCGATCCGCATATTGGCGACATCTGACAATACAGGGCGCATTTGCCCCTGCACCAGTGAGACAGATTGCAATTGCTCCATCGAGTTCATGATATATTCCGGCACCTGTACCTGGGTCTGGTAGGTATAGGCGGCTTTGCTGTCCAGCCATAGGTTTTTATTGGTATAACGGCTGGAGGAGGTGACGTCGGTGATGCTTTTCGATACGTTATCGATGGAGAGCCCCATTAATGCCAGCTTGTTCCTGTCCACCGTTATTTCTACTGTTGGGAAATTCAATGGCTGGGCGATCTGCACATCCCGTAGGAAAGAAATGGGCTTCAGCTTTTCCACCAGTTTTGTCGCATAACTTTTTATATCGGCCATATTCTTTCCAGCCACCCTGACTTCGATAGGCGTAGAAGCACCCTGTGCCATGATCTTCTCCGTCAATTCGATGGGCTCGAAGGAAATTTTTATACCGGGATAATGTTGCAAAATAGTTTTTCTCAATTCCTCTTTCAGGTCTTCCATTTTTACCTTGTAATGGTCGTTCAGGTTGATCTGTACCACCGATTCGTGGGTGCCGCTGTTGAAAATATACAGGTTACTGGTTCCAAAGTTGCTGGGTACCAGCCCGACATACGCGGAAGAAATGGCTACCTGCTGATGTACTGTCGAATCGATGATGTTCAATACACCCTGCGTCGTCCTTTCCGTTACTTCAAGCCGGGTGCCATCCGGTTCCCGGATGCGCAACTGCAACTGTCCGTTATTGGTTTTCGGTAATAGGTCCTTGCCAATTCCTACATAGCAGAATGCTGCCGCGCCAAAGGATACCAGCAGGTAAATGATCACGATCAACTTCCTTTTCGGCATCCATTTTTCCAGCCTGGAGGCAAGCCCAATTTTGATACGTTGGAAAAAATCGTTCTCTTCATGATGTGCGGAGTCCTGTACATTATGGGCCTCGATCTCCTCATATTCGCCTTGATCCAACGCCAGACCCGCATGTGCATGTCGCGCGGAATGTTTGTATTGGAATTTCTCTGCCTTCAGTAGCCAAACGGATACCACCGGCACCAGTGTTTGCGCCGCAACAAAGCTGACGATCATGGCAAAAGCAATGGATAAGGAAAGAGGAAGGAACATCGCCCTCGGTACTCCGGTCATTACCAAAGCCGGGGCAAATACGGCAAGAATACAGAGCAGGATCAGCAGCAAGGGAAAGGAGATCTCCGAGCAGGCATCCAGGATAGCCTGCTTTTTGTTTTTCCCCATTTCAAGGTGTTGGTGGATATTTTCAATGGTCACCGTAGCCTGGTCGACCAGGATACCGATAGCCAATGCCAGCCCGCTTAACGTCATGATATTGATGGTCTGGCCTGCCAGTTTTAAAAAAAATACGGCGCCCATCACAGCAACGGGGATGGTGATAATNNCAGGATACCCTCCGTCATAAGACTCTTTGCCGAATTGATAACAAAGATCGATTGGTCGAATTCATAACTGATGTCCACGTCATCGGGCAGCAGGCTTTTCATTTCAGGGATTTTGGTCCGCAGGGTCTGCACGACCTCCCAGGTGGATGCATCGGCTGTTTTGACAACAGGGATATAGACCGACCTTTTCCCATTGACCAATGCATAATCCACGGTGATATCTGCTCCATCTGCAACACTGGCCACATCTTTGACATAGACGGAAGTAACTCCGTTGCTTTTGATCGGTATGTCCTCAAAATGCTCGACCTTCCCTGNNCGGAAGGGGTAATGGCATTGTTTTTAGCGATCGCCCCCACCACCTCATCGGCTGATAAATTATACATGCGCAATTTCTCGGGGTTAACATTGATCAGCACCGATCTTGCATTGGAGCCGAAGGGAGGGGGCGCCGAAAGGCCCGGAACGGTCGCGAATAGAGGACGTACCCGGGTAATGGCCAGATCGAAAATCTCTTTGAGGGATCTTGTTTTGCTGCTGAAGACCAATTCCCCTACGGGCAAGGAAGAAGCGTCAAAACGTACCACCTGGGGCGGGAGGGCTCCAGGTGGAAAGAAGGCCATCGTCCGGTTCACCTGTAAGGCCACCTGTGCCGATGCCTCGGCCATATCCGTGCTTTCATAAAAGGTCAGTTTGATCAGGGAGAGCCCCTGTATGTTTTTGCTCTCGATATTTTTGATCCCGTTCACATATAGGAACTGATCCTGCATGCGGGTTGCAAAAAATCCTTCCATTTGCTGGGCCGACATCCCTCCATATTGTTCGATCACATAAATCGTGGGAGAATTCAGTTTGGGAAAGATATCTATAGGTATCGTCCGGATCGCCATTACCGAAAACAACAAAAGGCCGATGAACAACACCAATATGGTAATAGGCCTTTTTAAAGCTGTTCGTACCATTAGTATATTATTTGATAGATTGAATAAATAGATCCAGGTCGCCGGACGCAGCAGATTTATCCAGGTTCGCTCCCAGCCAGTCACTCAGTGTCTGCACATAATCCGTTTGCGAACGGTACAATACAAAGGATGCATCGGTGAGATCCACCAGGTTGATGATACCGGCTTTATACTGGGCGGTCTTCT
>PLXD01000331.1 GCA_003151295.1 Chitinophagaceae bacterium
CGGAAATATCCTGTTGAGATGGAGCATACGCTGGACAGGACCTATATATTGAATATGGAAATCCCTAAGGGTTACCTGGTAGAAGAATTGCCGAAATCGGCCAGGGTATCTTTCAACGGGAACGAAGGATCCTTCGAGTACCTGGTAGCCAATGACGGGGGCCGGATACAATTGCGTTCCCATATAAGACTGGACCGCACGGAATTTTTACCGCAGGATTACAATATGTTGCGGGACTTCTTCGCTTATATCGTGAAGAAACAGGGCGAANNTATTTAAGAAGAAATAAACCTTTAACGGATCCTATTATGGGCATTAAATCAATGATTGGCAATCTGTTATGCCTTTTATTCGTGCAAAGTAGCCTTTTTGCACAAGACCGGTCGCAGAGCAAATCAATGGAAAATGCGAATGTCGTATTCGGAAAAGTCGGCCCAGCTGATTTTGACCTTTCAGCCCATAATTTTGATTCCGGAGCTTCTGCCATCATCATTGCTGATATTGGGGAAACCCATTTAGGGTACGCGTTGGGAAAATTCTCTGTGGTAATTAAGCATTTTCGGCGCATGAAAATACTTGATCAAAATGGATATGATGCCGCCAAAGAGGAAATCAGGCTTCTTTCTGAGGGGAACACAAAGACGGAATTAGAAGACCTGAAGGCAACGACCTACAACCTTGAGAATGGGAAGGTGGAGGAAAGTAAACTGGACGACAAGTCCGTGTTTACGGATAAAATCGATAAGAACTGGACCTATAAAAAATTCAGTTTCCCGGCGGTGAAAAAAGGATCAATCATCGAATACACATACACACTCCAATCCGATTATATCCTATATGTTCCTGCATGGGAATTCCAGGGGAAATACCCCTGTTTCTGGAGTGAATACAATGTAACGATTCCGGAATATCTTCAATACGTCTTTCTGACTCAGGGTTACCAGCCTTTTTTTATCAGGACAACGAAAGATGGCTATTATAAAGAACGGGTGACCGAATACAGATGGGCCATGAAAGAGGTGCCTCCACTGAAGGAAGAGAGCTTTACGACCACTCTTAGCAATCATATCGCCAAGATCGAGTTTCAGTTGTCGCAAGTGGTTTTTCCAAAACTGCTTCCCAGGGACATAATGGGTAATTGGTATACGCTCAGCGAAAAATTATTGGAATCGGAACACTTTGGCGTAAGTCTTACCCGGAACAATGGATGGATGAATGATGAAGTGAAGCAGATCACGAAAGGAGCTACGGGAGGATTGGAAGAAGCAAAAAGGATTTATGGTTTTATTCGCGATAGCTTCAACTGTACGAACCATAGGGGATTTGAGGTAATGACGCCATTGAAAGAAGTCTTCAAAAATAAAAGCGGGACCGAAGCAGAAATCAATCTCCTGCTGACAGCCATGTTAAGCCATATCAATATCATTACGGATCCGGTGATCCTGGGAACCAGGGAGCATGGCTATACGAGTTCGGTCTACCCCCTTCTGGCACGGTTTGACTATGTGGTATGTCGGGCAAGCATCGACTCCTCCGTCTATTATCTGGATGCCAGCCTGCCCTGGATGGGGTTCTGACATCTGCCCGAATATTGCTATAACGGGCATGCCAGGCTAGTTAATAAAACCAATCCGTACCCGGTATATTTCGATGCGGATTCCCTGAAAGAGAAAACCACGACTTTTGTCATTATCAGTAACGATGAGAAAGGCGGGATAACAGGTAGCTTTCAGTCAACGCCAGGCTATGTAGAATCTTCCAGGATACGCGAAGAGGTGAGTAAGAAAGGGGAAAAAGAGTATTTTAAAAGTATAAGGGCGACTTCTTCGTCGGAATTTGAGATTTTCAACCCGTCGATCGATTCCCTCAAAATTCCCGAAGAACCGGTGAAAGTCTCTTATCAATTCGGTTTTAAACCGACTGCCGGGGAGAAACTGATCTATTTCTGGCCGATGCTGGGAGAGGGATACAAGACCAACCCTTTTAAATCCGCGGAAAGAAAATACCCGGTTGAAATGCCGTATGCAACGGATGAGGTCTATATCCTCAACATGGAGGTGCCGAACGGGTATACAATCGACGAACTGCCCAAATCCGCCAAAGTGCTTTTCAACGATACGGAGGGTTTTTTTGAATACGTGGTTGAAAGCGACGGACAGAATATCCAATTCCGGTCGCGTATCAAGCTGAATAAGGCTAATTTCCAGCCGGCGGATTATGGAACGCTTCGTGACTTCTATGCATTGATTGTTAAAAAACAGAGTGAACAGATCGTATTTAAGAAGAAATAAACCTTTAATTACTCCTATTATGACCCTCAAACCCCTAACCGGCATATTGCTATGCTTCTTATTGCTGCAAAACGGCCTTTTCGCACAAGACAAATCCCAGGACCATTCAAATGAGAAGTCGAATGTCAAATTCGGGAAAGTCACACCCGCGGATTTCGACCTTTCGGCCTACAAGTACGATTCCGGCGCCTCTGCCGTGGTCATTGCCGATATCGGCGAATCCCATATGGAGGGAAACACCAAGGGTTGGTTCTCCGTCGTTTTTAAACATGTCAGAAGGGTAAAGATCCTCGATAAGGGTGGCTATGAAGCAGCTAAGGAAGAGATTCCTCTTTATTCGGAAGGGACTGGCACAGAGAAGCTCGAAAACCTGAAGGCTACCACTTATAATCTTGAAAACGGCCAAGTGGTGGAAAGCAAGCTGGAAGATAAATCCATTTTTACCGATAAGATCAGCAAGAATTGGATAGCAAAAAAGTTCAGTTTCCCGGCGGTAAAAGAAGGCGCTATCATCGAATATTCCTATACGATCGAGTCCGATTATATTCGCAACTTTCAACCCTGGAACTTC
>PLXD01000579.1 GCA_003151295.1 Chitinophagaceae bacterium
TCGCCAACCCCGACACGACGACCCTTTATTCGGTGACCGGCACGGATTATAAGTCCTGCTTCAGCGATACAAAATCCGTTCAGATCACGGTATTCAATTACCCGACAGTAACCCTGGGCCCCGATACGGTAATGCTGCCGGTAGGAAATTCTTTCCAGATTAACGGCATCGGCTCGCCGGACATCGTCTCGATCATCTGGGCGCCGGTCACCGGCCTGAGCTGCACGAATTGCCTGGCGCCGCTGGCAAAACCCGTAAACACGACGACCTATTTTGTGAAAGTGACAAACAACGGGGGCTGCGCTACAGAGGACAAGATCACGTTCATCGTCACCTGTAATAACCAGAATTTCTTCGTACCCAATACCTTTTCTCCCAACGGAGATGGCATGAACGATTATTTCTATGTTCGCGGAAAAGGGTTAAACACGGTCCATTCGTTGCAGATATTCAATCGCTGGGGACAGAAANNAGAAGAGGGACTTTCCGCCCAATGACCAGCGTTACGGTTGGGATGGAACGATCAATGGTCAAAAGGCGCCGATGGATGTATATGTATACCTGGTTGAGATCATCTGTGACAACTCGACGATTATCCCTTATCATGGAAATGTAGCCCTGATCAGATAAAATATAAAAACAGAAATTCTATAAAGTGTTTGTCATGCGGATTTGTCTCTCCTATAAAATTACGCTCACCTGTCTGCTGCTGGCAACGACCCTATCCTATTCATATGCTCAGGACCCCCACTTTTCACAATTCTTCGAGGCGCCACTCCTGCGTAATCCCGCTTTGGCCGGCATTTTTACAGGTGATTACCGGATCCAGGGAGTGTACCGTGATCAGTGGAACAGCGTGACGGACGGATACAGGACCGGCTCTTTTAACGGCGATTATAAGATGCCGGTAGGCAAAGGGGATGATTTTCTTACGATTGGCATGCAAATGCTGTTCGACAAGGCAGGAACGGTCGGGCTCACGACCACCGAACTTTTTCCTGCGCTCAATTATCATAAATCACTGAGCGATGAACGGACCATGTACCTGTCCCTGGGTTTTATGGGAGGCTGGGCGCAAAAATCGATCGATCGATCCAAGATCACCACCAATAACCAGTTTGACGGCAATGCCTATAACCCGAGCCTTCCGGATGGAGAGACCATCGCGACGCCCACTGTCCAATACCTGGACGGCAGCGTGGGCATGAGCTTTAATACGACATTCGGTCAGGATCAGGCAAACAGCCTGTTCGTCGGTGCAGCCTATCACCATCTCAATCGTCCTAAGAATTCCTTTTATGTCAATTCCGGGATAGAGCTGGATCCGAAATATATATTCTCGGCCGGGATAAAGTTCGGCATCGATGAATTCTCATCCTTTATCATACAGGCCGACCATTCCAAACAGGGAACGTTTTCGGAGACCATCGGCGGAGCGCTCTATTCTTATAAGCTGGGCCCGGACGCAGCTAGCTCGGAGTACAGCCTGGACCTGGGGATGTTCCTGCGACTTGGCGATGCGCTGATACCGGTATTGAAATTAGAGATGCCATCCTTCTCCGTCGCCATCAGCTATGATATAAACGTATCCGAATTAAAGACTGCCAGTGAGGGAGCGGGTGGCGTGGAACTGTCCCTTTGCTATATAGGATTCCTGGAACACAATAGTTCCAAGTATAAGGTGCTATGCCCCAAATTTTAATTTTAAAAGATTAGAACTATACCATTCGTAACTTTGTAATTCCAAAATCAACCAGGCTAAAGAATTACAAAAATCACAACAGAATTACGAAAAGCGGAAAAAATATAAAAAACCTCACAAGGATTATTATGAGCACAAATAAAATCGAAATAGGCAGCAAGGCACCCGATTTCGGCCTGTATGACTCGGAAAAGAATAAAGTAATCCTAAAAGATCAATTGGGAAAAAATGTGCTGCTGGTATTCTTTCCCCAGGCATTCACGAGTGTCTGTACGAAAGAGCTTTGCAGCTTACGGGATAATATAGCCCTGTATAACCAGGCGGATGCGCAGGTATTCGGAATCAGTGTCGACTCCGTTTTCACCCTGGCAAAATTCAAGGAGGAACAAAAGCTCAATTTCCCCCTGCTGAGCGACTTTAACAAGGAGACTTCCGACGCCTATGGGTCACTGTTTGAAAATTTCGCCTTCGATATGAGAGGAGTTTCGAAACGCTCCGCGTTTGTGATCGACCGGGAAGGGACGGTGCAATATGCGGAGGTGCTGGAGAAACCAGCCGACCTGCCCGATTTTGACGCAATCCAAAAAATCTTGCAGCGACTTAACTGAAAGAATGCTCCCAATGACGGCTCCCTTTAACACCCATGCGGAAGGGACGGCGATGACCGATACAATCAGGATTGCAGCGGAGACCTGATTGCAGGGGAGCATCGAATCAAGGGTAGCTATCTTTATATTATTTTATTAAAAATGTATAAAGCGCTGACAATAATTCGAATTCGATGTCTTACGGCCATCCTGTAAAACACTGATTTTAAGAAATATTTTGGTTTCTTATTTGTAACTTTGATTCCAAATGATTATTTTGGAAACATATGTAAACAGGCTCCTATGAGGATTTTTTACATTCTATTTTCCATTATTCTATTGACCGGTTTCCAGGCTAAAAGCCAGGTGGGATCTCCTTTTTCCGATCCTGAGACCAATATCGTCAAATTCTATCCCAATCCCGCCATTTCGACCATTACCTTCGACATCGAAAAAAACCCCACCCAGATGCATTATATCCAGATCTTTAATTTTCTGGGCAAAAAAGTATTTGAGGTCGCAGTAAACTCTCCCCGGACGATTGTTGACCTTACGAATTTCGTCCGTGGCCTTTACATTTTCCAGCTGAGGGAACCCAACGGGCAGATCACGGTATCCGGTAAATTTCAAGTCGCGAAATAAATAGAACAGTTTACAAGACCTGGACAATCAAAAACTTAAGATAGTTGGTGTTTTCAAGGCCTTGTATGATCGGATGGTCACTGGCCTGGGCCCGAAATTCCACCTGCCTCAGTTTTCTATGTGCATCCCGGGCAGCCGATTGGATGGTCTCCAGGAATAATTCCGGCTGTACAAGATTGGTACAGGAAGATGTCACCAGGAAGCCGCTNNACTCCTGACCATTTTCATCCCCCTGAGATTTATCTCCTTGTAGCCGGAAACGGCTTTTTGTATCGTTTCCCTGCTCTTGGTAAAAGCCGGCGGGTCAAGCATCACCACATCATATTCACGCCCCTCCTTACTCCAACGTTTCAGGACGTCGAAGGCATTCGCCGTTTCAAAATGGCAGATATCCTGTAAATGATTCAATTCCGCATTCCGGCGGGCCTGAGCCACTGCTTCCACCGAAATATCCAGGCCCAGGACGGATTTTGCGCCATAATGCGCCGCATGGAGCTCGAATGTTCCTGTATAACAGAAAGCTCCCAGCACCTCCGCATCCTTCACGATATGACGAATTGCCGTGCGATTATCGCGCTGATCCAGGAAATACCCTGTCTTCTGCCCATTTTCCACGTCTACCAGGAACTGCAGGCCGTTCTCCCGAATGGNNACCATGCCCTCCAGTTCACGAACGGGTACATCATTACGTTCGTAGATCCCTTTGGGGCTAAATAGCTTCTCCAATGCGCTGACAATAGCGGATTTCCATTGCTCTATACCCAGGGACAGGGTTTGTATGACAAAATAATCATTGAATTTGTCGATAATCAGGGCAGGCAGGTAATCGGCTTCCCCAAATACAAGACGGCAGTTCTCTGTATACCCGATCTTCTTTCTATACGCCCAGGCCTGTTCCAACCGCCGGTAAAAAAAACCGGGATCGATGGAT
>PLXD01000415.1 GCA_003151295.1 Chitinophagaceae bacterium
TGATCCTGTCCGCCATGAAGCCGGAAGAGGTCGGAAGGGCCATTCTGCAGGGTAATACAAAGCTATTGGAATCCGTCAAGGGGATTGGCAAAAAATCGGCCGAACGGATCATCCTCGAACTGCGTGACAAAATAGGTAAAAATCTCGCCGAATCAAATATTTCCCCATTGATAAACAATACATTGGAACGTGATGCGTTCAATGCTCTAATCGCTCTTGGCATAGCCAGACCTGCCGCCGAGCAATCCGTAAAAAAAGTTCTCGCTGCGGATAGCGCACCGGATAAATTAGAGGACATCATTAAGAAAGCCTTAAAAAACCTTTAGCCTATTGTATTGTATCTCTACCTAACTAATTCTTGAGGAAAGTTTGACCCGCCATTTGTTTTACCAGGTACTTGCAACGGTACTGATCACCGTAGCGTCGGTAGTGCTTTGCTCAACTGTATCCGCGCAGGTCTCCCAGCAGGATACCACGAAACAGCAAAAGCCAGCTTCCGACAGCTTGAGATTCCCGATCAGCGACCGAAGGGGCGATCCTTTTTCTAACCCCGACAAGAACCCATTTAACCTCAAGGATCCCATTAACCTTAAAGATTCCATTGTATACGATCCGGCTACCAAGCAATATTATATCGTGGAAAAAATTGGTAATCAGTATTTTCGGAAACCTACCTTTCTTACTTTTGACGAATTGATGCGGCTGCAGGCTCAGCAGTCGGAGGATGATTATTTCCGTGAACGGGCCGATGCGCTGGCAGCTCTCAATAAAAAGATGCTTCGCCCGAATCTGTCCGTTACCGACAATTTGTTCAACCGGATCTTCGGGAACGCAAAACCCGATATCCGCCCTCAGGGGAATGTGGATATCATAGCCGGCTACCAGGGCCAGAATATCCAGAATCCGACCCTTCCCGAGAGTGCCAGGAAGACGGGCGGGTTCGATTTTAATATGGATGCCGCTCTTAGCGTCATCGGCAATATTGGCACGAAGCTCAAACTACCCATTACCTATAATACCCAGGCCAATTTCAATTTTGAGAACCAGTTAAAACTGGATTATACGGGCAGCGCCGACGAGATCGTCAAAAAGATCGAGGCCGGGAATATATCTTTCACTACAAAGAGTACCCTGATTACGGGGGCCCAATCCCTGTTCGGTATTAAAGCCCAGTTGCAATTCGGTAAGCTATCGGTCACCGCCATCCTTGCCAACCAGAATTCGCAGAAGTCGTCGGTCAATTCACAGGGTGGGGCTTCCGTCACCAACTATTCTTTTCAGGCGGACGACTATGAAGAGAACCGTCACTTTCTCCTGGCACAGTATTTCAAGAATAATTACAATACGGCCATGAAGAACCTGCCAGTCGTCAATTCCCAGGTGCAGATCCTGAAGATTGAAGTGTGGGTCACGAACCGTAACGGGACCGTAACGGGCGCCAGGGATATTGTAGGCTTGATGGACCTGGGGGAAGCCGCCCCCTATAATCCCACGATCCATGGCCACGCTACGGTGCCTTATCCTTACAATAATGCCAATAACGAATACACGACCATCATCAATAACCCCAATAGCCGTTCCTCTTCTCAGGCGATCGAAGCATTGAATAATATCGGGTTGGTGCAGGTGACGGATTTCGAGCAGGTATACGCCCGTCAGTTGGCTCCCACCGATTTTTATTTTAACCCCAAGATCGGCTTTATCTCTGTCAACCAGGCCCTGCAGTCGAACGATGTGCTCGCCGCAGCCTATCAGTATAGTTATAACGGTACTATTTATCAGGTCGGTGAATTTGCTGAGGATATTCCTCCGGATACCACCTCAGGGACCGCTTCCGGTACGCAGAAAGTGCTCTATCTCAAATTATTGAAAGCCACTTCCCAGCGGACCAACCTGCCGATCTGGAACCTGATGATGAAGAATGTGTACGCATTAAAGACAGCCAGCGGCGGGGTGCTGTCCAATATCCAGTCGACAGGCTTTCAGTGTAATATCCTCTATAACGAACCCAGCAAAGGGACCAAAAGGTACCTTCCTGCCGGGCCTAAAATGGGGGTCCCTTTGTTAACCATACTTAACCTGGACCGTCTGAATGCCCATAATGACCCTCAGCCGGACGGTGTATTCGATTACATAGAAGGGTATACCGTGATCTCTTCTATGGGAAAGATCATTTTCCCGGTATTGCAACCCTTCGGCAAGGATCTCGACACGCTGGCTTTCCCGGGCTCGCCTCAGACATTGAAGGACCAATATGTATTCTACCAGCTATACGATACCATCAAGGAGGTGGCGAAGACCTTTGCCAACGTGGACCGGTATGTTCTCAGCGGGACGGCCAAAGGACAGGCCACTTCCAGCCTGTCCCTCGGGGCCTTCAACGTACCACAGGGTTCTGTAGTCGTTACGGCGGGCGGGCAAACGCTCAAGGAAAATGTCGATTATATTGTCGATTATAACCTGGGTACGGTACAGGTCATTAACCAGTCCATCATTAATTCCGGGATCGCCGTAAATGTATCCTTTGAGAATAATGCCAGTTTCGGTACTCAACAGAGGAGTTTTATGGCCCTCCGCCTGGATTACCTGGCAAAAAGCACGGCCACCCAGTCCCTGACTCTGGGAGGCACCATTGAAAAACTTAGCGAACGGCCTTTTTTCAGCAAGACGAATGTCGGTGAAGACCCGATCAACAACACCATGTATGGGGTGGATGCGAACTACCGGGCCCAGGAGCCTGGATTAACCCGGCTACTGAACAGACTGCCTTTCTATAACACGAAGGAAATGAGCACGATCAGCGCTTATGGAGAGGCCGCTCTTTTAAAGCCCGGGCATCCTCAGCAGATCGGAAAGGGTAGTAGCGGTGCTGTGTATATCGATGATTTCGAGGGATCTACAAGCTCTATAGACCTTCGTTTTCCCCTGGTTAGCTGGGCATTGGCCTCAACTCCCCAGGGTAATGGATTGTTCCCCGAAGGCAGCCTGAACGATTCCCTGGACTATGGATTCAACCGGGCCAAGATCGCCTGGTATAATATCGATCCGACCCTTCAGGATCAGACTAATTCGAGTAATCCCGTCAGCTATCAGAATACGTTAGCCGACCCGCGCGTTGCGCCCATCACCACCCAGGAACTCTTTCCGGAGCAAACCGTGCAGACGGGGCAGGCCCAACTGATCACTTTTGACCTGGCTTATTATCCCACCCAAAGGGGACCCTATAATTTTGATACGAGACCCGGCAGCATCAGCAATACCGGTAAGCTTAACAATCCCCAGCTAAGATGGGGGGGGATCATGCGCGCCATTGACCAGACGGATTTTGAGACCAATAATATAGAAGTGATCCAGTTCTGGATGCAGGACCCTTTCCTGACCAATCCAGCCAGTCAGGGCGGTCAATTGTATCTCGACCTGGGCAGCGTTTCGGAGGATATCCTGAAAGATGGCAGGANNTTATGAGAACGGGTTGAATACGCCCAATATCCAGGCGGCTATCGACAGCAGCTCCGTATGGGGAAATGTCCCGGAAAATGCCATACAGATCACTACGGCTTTCAGCAACAATGCGGCGGACCGCCCTTACCAGGATGTAGGGTTCGACGGCCTGGATGATAACGGGGAAAGACGCCGTTTCCAGAACTACCTGAGCAAAATGGCTGCGATTTATGGAACGGGTTCGCAGGTTTACCTGAATGCCGCCAATGATCCTTCCGGCGATAACTTCACGAATTACCGGGACGCCAGTTATGACAATGCCAAAACAGATGTCCTCGGGCGCTACAAAAATGTGAACAATCCCCAGGGCAATTCGCCGATAGCGACCACCGGGCAGACCACGCTCACCGCCTTCACCCTGTATCCCGACCAGGAAGATCTGAATCATGACAACACGATGAATGAGCTCGAATCCTATTTTGAGTATAAGGTGAACCTGAAGCCTAACCAGGCTGTCGGCAGTAATTTCATCACCGATAAGATCCAGTTCACGCCAAGCGGCGGCGGTGCTGCCCCGCAGACCTGGTACCAATTCAGCATTCCCATCGCTTCTTATAATCAGAAAGTGGGAGACATTCCGGATTTCAAATCCATCCAGTTCATCCGCATGTTCCTTACTAACTTCACCGATACGGCGGTAGTATGCCGGTTTGCCCAATTCCAATTGGTTAGGAACACCTGGAGGAACTTCAACTACATGATCGATACGACGGGGAATTATACAGTCCTGCCTACCACCTCGGCTACTACTTTCAACGTGACGGCGGTCAATATCGAGCAGAACAGTTCCCGCACTCCGATCACCTACGTTATCCCCCCCGGGGTGGCGCGCCAGCAGGAGTTGGGTACCAATAATACAACGCTCCTGCTTAACGAACAGTCTATGAGCCTGCAGATCTGTAACCTCGCAAATGGCAATGTGCGGGGCGTTTATAAGACCACCAGCCTGGATCTTCGCCAGTATGGCAATATGGATATGTTCATTCATGCAGAAGCT
>PLXD01000521.1 GCA_003151295.1 Chitinophagaceae bacterium
GCGCCCATACCGGCAATCTCCATAATGTCAAGGGATTTGGATTGGGATTGAGTTATGTCAAAACGATCGTCGACGCCCACCGGGGAAAAATCAAGGTCGATAGCATCATCGGCCGGGGCACCAATTTTACCCTGGAATTTCCACTGAAGAAATAAATGCTTTCTGCTAACCTTTCGAACCGCATGATAGCCCTGGTCAGCAAGATGCCACTTATTAGGACTTAAACAACAGGCAGCCATCCCCATAGCTCAGGAACCGGAATCCATTTGCCATGGCGTGCCGGTAGACTTTCCTCCAGTCTTCACCGATCAAGGCTGCAACCAGCAGCAATAAAGTGGAACCGGGTTGATGGAAATTAGTGACCAGTGCGGAGGTGATCCTCCATTCATAGCCGGGTGCGATGAGCAATTGTGTGCGGGTAGAGAGGTTTTCCATCTTCTTCATATTCATCCAGCCGAGAAGGGACTTCAGGGCTTTTTCAGGGCTGACCCGTACCGGATGCATCTCATAGGGATCCCATTGATGTACCACCAGGTCCGCAGGATCGATATCCGGCTTCCGGATAGCCTTTAGCCCCAGCCAGTAGAGGCTTTCAATCGTTCGTAATGAGGTCGTACCTACCGGGATGACAGGACCGGGATGAGGGCGGTCCAGAGCGGCGATCAGTGCTTCCAGGGTGGAACGCTGAACCGCTATGAACTCTGCATGCATACTATGCTGACCCAGGATCGGATGTTGAACCGGCTTGAAAGTTCCTGCACCCACGTNNAAAGTTCTCGCGATATTTCTGGCGTTCAGCTCTTCGAAGATGGCATCAGTAAAATGGAGGCCTGCCGTTGGCGCTGCCACAGACCCATCATACCGGGCGTAAACAGTCTGGTACCTCTCCGCGTCCGATGCTTGCACGGCTCTTTTGATATACGGAGGCAGAGGGATCAGCCCCGCCCGGTGTAATAATTCGGCAAAGCTCAGTCCGGTAGGAGACCAGTGTAGTTGAACAAGGAAGCAGTCTTCCAGCTTTTCCAGGTAGTTGGCCTCCAGTACGATCTCAGGACCTTGTTCTCCGGATCCGCGGCTGATCTTTCGCGTGAGTGTCTGTCCCGGCTTCCATTTCGAGGCGCCCCCGATCAGGCATTTCCAGCGTACACTGCCTGTGCGGGTCATTGCCGTTGTAATATCGGGATTGTCAGGACCCGGCTCCAGACAGAATATTTCGATACGTGCGCCCGTCGGTTTTTGGAAAACGATCCTGGCTTCTACAACCTTCGTATTATTAAAGACTAAAAGGGAATTTTCCGGAAGATAGTGCCCGATATTCCGGTAGATATCTTCCCGGACGGCCCCACCCTGATAGACCAGTAACCGGCTCGCATCCCGTTCGGCCAGCGGGTAGCCGGCAATTCGCTCATCGGGGAGGTCATACCTAAAATCGGTAACGGAGATATTTTTTGGATTCATAGTGCTGAGCGGCTAACTGCCGCCGTTTTATCATGCAAAGTTACAGACTAAAGCTTTATCATTCTTCTCCCGATCGCCGGAATGCTTTTGTCTGCATTTGTCCCTTCCCGGCCTCTTTCTGCTCTTTATCGTTTGCTGACAGGCACGACCAGTTTCAGGCCGCTCCATTGCTCACTGGCGCAGACACACTTTCCATTCCTCCTTTAGGCCCAGTTTTTTCAACAGGGGAGTTTCGGAATAGCCTGTATTTGCCATATCGGAATTTTTGATTTACTTTAAAGTTAAACTTTCCATGATGTTTTTAAAACAAAGGATTTTGTTTTCCCTGATTTTTACAGGCTCGCTGCTAACGATTTTTTCAATCACATTGTTNNAAAAAAATATACCGAATGGAAAGTATGCGGCGGCAGCGGAGACAATAATAAATATTCGGACTTGCACCAGATCGATACTACCAATGTCAGCCGTTTGCAGGTGGCATGGATCTATCATTCGGAAAATGGAGATACTACCAAAAGCGGGCCCATGGAATGTAACCCGATCATTGTCGGGAGCATCTTATACGGCGTATCTCCCAGGTTGAAGCTGTTTGCCGTCGATGCTGCCACCGGCAAGGAAAAATGGCATTTTGATCCTTCAGATTCGATTGCCAATAAGACCTGGCATCGCAGCAGTGTCAACATGAACAGGGGAGTCGCTTACTGGGAAGAGGGTGACGATAAACGGATCATTTATACCGTAGGGCCGATTGCATTTGCCGTAAACGCCAATACCGGAAAGCTGATAGCTACATTTGGCAAAGACGGCGGCATCGATCTTTCAAAAGGTCTGGACAGGGATCCAACGAAAGTTTCGATTGCTCCTACCTCTCCTGTGATGATCTACAAGGATCTTTTTATTTTAAGCGGTTTGGTAAGCGAAGAAACTCCCGGGCATATCCGCGCCTTCGATGTGAGAACGGGCGAACAAAAATGGATATTCCACACGGTTCCCTATCCCGGAGAACCCGGCTATGAAACCTGGGAGGATTCAACGGCTTATAAGTATATGGGATCTACCAATAGCTGGTCGGGTTTCAGCCTGGATGAAAAAAGAGGGATCCTGTTTGCCGGAGTCGGAAGCCCTACAAATGATTTTTATGGCGGTCAGCGTTTGGGCGCCGGCCTGTATGGAAACTGTGTGTTGGCTATAGATGCCGCTACAGGACGGCTTATATGGCATTTCCAAACCGTTCACCACGATGTATGGGACATGGATGTGTCGAGTGCGCCTGTGCTGGTTACCGTTATGCGGGATGGCAAGAAAGTAGATGCCGTAGCCCAGACAACGAAAACGGGTTTTGTTTTTGTGTTTGACAGAGAGACCGGAAAGCCGCTTTTCCCGATAGAGGAAAGACCCGTGCCGACCAATACCCCGATTCCGGGAGAAAAACTTTGGCCTACCCAACCCTTCCCTGTATTGCCTAAACCATTTGTGAGACAGATCCTTACGGAAAACGATCTCGATACCCTGGTAAGCGATTCGTCCTACCAGGATATTAAAAGGCGTTTTAAGTCCTACCGCTCCGAAGGTGTGTTTACACCTCCCACCAAAGAAGGTACCGTCATTTTGCCCGGATATGATGGAGGAGGCGAATGGGGCGGACCTTCTGTGGATCCGGAAACCGGGATCCTCTATGTGAACGCCAATGAAATGGCCTGGGTGCTTAACATCGTGGAGAACAAGCCGGATGAAAATAAGAAAAAAACAAACCTTGAAGCAGGTGTAATTTTGTACAATCTGAATTGTATGGGTTGCCATGGGCCGGAGCGATTGGGCTCGGGCGATAATCCCTCCCTGATAGGGGTGGAGAAAAAATACACACCTGCCCGGTTTGATGAATTACTTTCAACCGGAAGGAGGATGATGCCGGGGTTCAATCACCTTGCAAAAGAAGAGAAGAGCGCGATCGCCACTTTCGTTTTGAATATTAAATCCGAACAGAATAGGCGATATACGGGGCCGGTTGAGAAAAAGGAAGATAAAAAAGATAACCGGCATGTGCCCACGTACGGGTTTACCGGGTACAATAAATTTTTGACCAAAGAGGGGTATCCGGCCATTAGCCCGCCCTGGGGGACCCTGAATGCCATCAACCTGAATACCGGAGAATACATATGGAAAACCCCTTTGGGCGAGTTTGAGGAGTTAAAGAAAAAAGGCATACCGGTAACCGGGCGGGAAAATTATGGC
>PLXD01000180.1 GCA_003151295.1 Chitinophagaceae bacterium
TGAACATGCCATAGCTCTGCCAGCCATTGACCAGCCACAACTCCACCTTCAATTTGTCGGTCGGAAAAGTCTGCAGCCGCAGCCCATTGAAGAACCAGGGTGTATTATCCGAGGTATAGGAAGGCTGGTAGCCCCAGTTCTCAAAATTATTATAGGAGAACAGCCCAATATAGGACATGAAAATACCCGCATCCAGGTTGATGCCATGCCATTTGTCCCAATGATATCCTGCATAGGCTTCGCTGATATACCGATAGATCGACTGCAGATCGTACTGTCCCTTATAGGAGNNTATTCACATGGATATCTCCCCCAACGCCCATAAAAGAAAGCTGTAACTCATTATTCCTGGCCAACGCAGTCGAACCCACCACCGTATTATCGATAGGGCTGTTATAGGAATGGGTATAATTTAAATCGAAAGTCACATCCCCGGTGAAATATTTGGAATCGAAAGCCGGCGGACTCGTCTTCCGGCTGGTACCGTTGAGCCAGGAGAAATCCCCGAAGGCGAAAGGTTCGCTGGCCGGCACAGGCGCTTCAAAGGCTCCCGTATCTTTTTTGAAGAGATGGGTCATAGAATTCACAAAACGATGTAAATCCAGGACCTGGGCGTGTCCGGCATTTTGGGCAATTTCATTTTTCTTGTCCGTAGAATCTTTTGATAAAGCAGGTTGGTTTGGGTTAACAGCAACCCTTCTCATTGTTTCTGGCTCTTGACTATATCCGCTATAAGAAAGAAGCAGCGTACTGAAATAAAAAATAGATCTCTTAAGCATAAAGCTGTGTTTAAAAAGTAAAAAAATCGGATCAGGGACCGGTCACCTGACCCGACCAGAACTTGCGAATAGCATACCAGTACCAGGTTGAAGACGGGAGGTGTTCTACGAAACTCAGTACAGAAGCCGATTCCAGCCATTTTTAGACACAACGGGAAGGGTCCGGGAGAGAGATTAAAAGATTACCATTTTGAAAAAAAAATTTCAAAGTGGTAATCTTTTGGAAAAAAATCGAATCGAAAGGGAAAAAAGTATAATTCGAAAAAACTCGAAAAAACAGGTAGGAAACTAGAAATTTTTAAAATAAACCCTCATTAATTTGTTTTTAACAAACCAATAGTCCTAAAATTTGGGCATTTTTCCCGAAATTATTCATATATATATAATACTATATATATATTACCAATTTGAAAATCCCATTTTCAATCGCTTCCTTGCGGGGATCATAGACCATGGCGACGCACAGGTCCCCGAAACCTGCCTGCTTTGGAAATCGCCTTCCATTCTGAAACGGCCAGGGCCTGCCCTACACCCGCCCGTTATTGTCCCGGCATCGATCCTGATCGCCGTATAAATCAATGGGATAAAGCATTTCACCGGACTGCCGGCCGGATCGGCCGCTAAAGGGCATGCCTTTTGGCATTACTACGGCATACCGAATAAACCCCAAGTAATATGATGAATCAATATGAAGTACCGGTCTTTATAGCCGATAAATTACCCGAGATCAGAAGCGATCTGAAGCTGGCGCTCCAGGGCGGCAATATTTATAAATCCATCCAGGTTTTGGCAGACTTTACCAGGAGAAAGGCCGTCGAGCATAATTTCACTATGGTGAAAAAATGCATGAAGCTCGTCGACAGGATCTATGAAAAAGGCAATCAGGGAGTGAGGCTTGCCGTGGAGAACGTTTTCGTATTCTCCTTCTCTTCGCTGATGGGCTCCTGTAATATACTCGAATGCAGGATCGTGCAATCCTATATGCCGGTCAGGCTCTATACCCTGTATGTACAGCAGGTGCTGCGGTCTAACAATTAATTGTAGCCCAAAACTGCCTGAGTCAATATGTGTTAAGCTACGCCGAATTCCGCGCCGCATTAATGATCCCGAAGGAACTGCGAATGATCAACTTCTCGTACACTTCCCTCATGGATTTATTATCTCCGCTCTTTTCGAGCTTCTGGAATTTTGTGAGGGCATATTGCTGGATCGTGCTTAGGGGCAGAACGATCCGCTCACGCATCTGGATGGACAACTGCTCTACCGGGTAATCCGCCATCAGTTCATTTTTCCCCGTGAGCTTGAAAATATATTTTTGCGTGAGCTCGAACTCTTTGAAAATAAGCGTCCATATTTCGCCATAGACCGGATGATCCGAGTAATGCTCCGTCAGCGGAAAAAAACATTTCTTCATGGCCATCTCGCAGTTATCTATGAGCGTCCGGAAAAACAGCGAATTGTCATACAAATTCTTCACCTCCGCCCACTTACCCTTTTTATCCATTGCCTGCATCGCTTTCCCCACCCCATAGTAACCGGTGACGTTCTGTTTCAGCTGGCTCCAGGCCCCCACATAGGGAATGGCCCGCAGATCTTTCAACTCCAGTTTGCCGGAGCTCTTACGCCGGGAAGGACGGCTGGCGATATTGGTCTCATTGTAGAACCTCAGCGGACTGATCTCATTGAGGTATTGCAAAAAATAAGGATGATCCTTCAACGAGGAATAAGCCTTATAGCTTTCCAACGCCAGCGCATGCAATAGTTCCTCTTCACCGGCCTGCAGGGTCACCTCCCTCGCTGAGAACAGGTCATTGGAAATACCCGCATGCACCAGCTGCTCGATATTGTATTGCGCCGTATCGATGGTTCCGAAATTAGAACTAACGGTCTGGCCCTGTATGGTCAGTTGTATCTCTTTATTGGATATATTCTTCCCCATCGAAGCATAGAATTTATGCGTCTTGCCGCCGCCCCTGGCCGGAGGTCCCCCACGTCCGTCGAAGAATATTACATCGATGCCATATTCCTTCGATATGCTGGTCAGTTCTTCCTTAGCCTTATAGATGCTCCAGTTTGCCATCAGGTATCCTCCGTCCTTGGTCCCGTCGGAGAAGCCGAGCATGATGGTCTGCTTATTATTCCTGCCCAGCAGGTGCTTTTTATAGACCTTATTCGAATATAGCTCCTTCATAACGGCCGCGGCATTTTGCAGGTCATCCACCGTCTCGAACAGCGGAACGATATCCGCCGACAGCTTATCTTTTTTCCAGCCGCTCAGCAGGAACAGCCCGAAGACTTCCAGCACATTGAGCGCGCTGTTGCATTGGCTGATAATATACCGGTTGCACCCCTCTTCCCCATTGGTGCGCTGAATGGCTTTCATTGCGCCAATCGTCTCCAGCGTATCCCGGACCAGCTTGTCCTCATATAATTCCGGTTGAGCTGCCCCGCTAAGCCCCGTCAGGAGGACGCTCTTTTCCTTGTCATTCAGGGTAGCATAGTTCTCCGGGACCAAATTCTCTTTGCCGGCAATGGCGGTTAACACGTTATTATGGATCGTGCTCTCCTGCCTGATATCCAGTGTAGCAAAATGCAACCCGAACGCCTGTACCTTATTGATCAGGTTGTCCAGCAGGTGCAGGAACAGGCTGTTGTGCTGGTAGATCAGGATCTCCCGGATCTGTTGAAGAGGCACCAACACCTCCTGCTTGCTGAGATCGGTCGTCTGCTCGGGTATGAAGATATTATTGTACAGCTTCTCTTCAAGATCGGCGAGGATCGTATCTACGCCTTTGAAGGTCAAGCGCCGCTTGAGCCTTCTGACATCCAGGTAATAACACTTGATGATCGCACCCCGCAATGCCTCCGCCACTTTCTTCGTGGTCTCCACCGTCACAAAAGGATTGCCATCTCGATCCCCCCCGGGCCAGAAGCCCATTTTTATCATCGTATTGTTCTTATCGATCGCATCGGGGAACTGGTTCTGCAAAGAAGAAAGGATCTTGCCGCATGCCTGGTAGAACACATTCTCCAGGTACCATACCAGGCTGATCGCCTCATCGTAGGGCGTAGGTTTCTGCTTTTTCAGGAAAGGGGTCTTGCCGAGTTGCTGCAAATAGAGATTAATCTGCCCCGCATTATTTTCTATCACGGCCCTTGACAGGTCATTGATGATCCCCAGCACCGGGCCGGGATAGAACTGTGTGGGATGAGCCGTTAATACCATCAGGACAGAATAGTCCTTCAGCTTCTCCGTTAGTTCTTCTTCCTTATTGGTCTGTATCACTTCGGATATCAGGTGCTTGAGCGTTCCCGACCCTCCCATATCATTCACATCCCGGAATGCCGCATCCTCCAGTGCATCGAAAAGGACGATCTGTCTTTCTACATATTGAACAAACCGGAAAAGAATATCGGCCCTGTCCCTTTCCTTCATGAAAGTGGTATGCTTTTCGAAAAATTCTTCGATGATCTGCTCGGGGCTCTGCTTCTTCTTATAACCGTCTTCGCAGATCGTGAGTAGCAATGATAAAAGGATCCCCGTTTTCTCGATCCGGTGAAAAGGCAACGAAGTGAATAGACTATTATATAGTTGAAACTTGATCCCAACGAGGTTTTTAAATTGCTGCAACCCCTGAGACGACTGGTAACTCATACTAACTCATTTAAAATCGTTCAATAATTTTGGCTGGAAAGCAGCAATCGTTCAAAATATGCGTCCAAAATACTCCATTTTTATTAAAAAAAACCCGGATCTGTTATTTTTCTCTCAACATTCATTACCTTAGCAACTCTTATTTATAGTGGTTTATAAAATACAAGATATTGTCTCCTCCTTCAAGGCCGTAGCGACACATTTCGCCGCGCAAACTACAATTATTACCACCATCACAACCCGTTAAGGGTTGTACATTTCCATACTATTCCCTGGGCTATTTCAGCTATCCTTCAAAAAGGGATGAGTTGCACAATTAATCGATCCGGCACTGATATTCAAAATCGGTGCTGACATTCAAAAAATCAGGGTTTCCTTAAAAATCAGTGGTTTCCTTAAAAATTCTAAAATCGGCGATACTATGCAGGTTCTGAAATTCGGAGGCTCTTCCGTAGCCAATGCGGATAATATCAATAAAGTCGTTCAAATCGTGAGTCAAACCCTCCCAAGGGACAAAACCATCGTGGTTGTGTCCGCCCTGGGGGGCGTTACCGATATCCTGATCCAGGCCGGGACCCTGGCGGCGGCCGGCGACGAATCTTATAAAGAAAAATTACAGGTGGTGGAACACCGCCATCTCGAAGCGGTAAAGAGCCTCTTGCCCCTGACCCGCCAAAGCGCCGTGCTGAGCCTCGTTAAAAAACGCTGTAACGAAATAGAAGACATCTGTAACGGGATCTTCCTGTTGGGAGAATTGTCCGCCCGCACCAAGGACAAGGTGGTCAGTTACGGAGAACTCCTGTCCTCCCAGATCCTCTCCGCCAAATTCTCGGCCCTGGAGATCGGCAATGCCTGGAAGGACGCCCGGGAACTCATCGTCACAGACTCCCAGTTCGGCTATGCAGCCGTCGATTTTCCTGTGACAAATCAAAAGATCCGTGAATATTTCAGCGCGGCGAAAGAAGACTTATTCATTGTACCGGGCTTTATCGCAGCCGATAAGACCGGGATCACTACTACCCTGGGCAGAGGCGGATCCGATTATACCGCATCCATTATCGCCGCAGGTGCCGACGCGTTGCTGGCAGAGATCTGGACCGATGTATCCGGTATGATGACCGCAGACCCGAGACTGGTTTCCAATGTGAAACTGATCCCCCATATCTCTTACCAGGAAGCCATGGAATTGTCACACTTCGGAGC
>PLXD01000605.1 GCA_003151295.1 Chitinophagaceae bacterium
GGGCAGGCTGGTATTCTACAACGCCTACCTGCCGGAAATAGCCGCACCGCAAGACCAGGACCGGGTCAGCGCCAAGGGATATGCTTACGGGTATGTCGGAAGCGTGCTGTTGCAGCTCATCGGGTTTGTCCTGTTGCTGGTAATGCCGCAGAATCAATTTTTTGCCCTACGCCTTAATTTTTTGATGGTGGGGTTGTGGTGGGCAGGTTTTGCCCAGATCACATTTGCCGTTTTGCCGAAGATCAACCGGACTGACCTGAAAAAAGTGAATGTGTTCACCGATGGGTTTGCTGAAGTGAAGAAAGTGTTCAACGAAATAAAGCAGATGCCCGTGCTGAAGAAGTTCCTACGCGGGTTCTTTTTCTACAGTATGGGAGTGCAGACCGTGATGCTGGCGGCTTCCCTGTTCGGCAGCAAGTTGCTGCACCTGGAAGATACCAAGCTGATCGTCACAATAGTTGCAATCCAACTGGTGGCCGTCGCCGGGGCCATTGTCATGAGCCGCCTTTCCGGGCGTTATGGAAACATCAGGGTATTGATGGGCGTGGTCGTGTTCTGGATATTCATCTGTGTGGCTGCCTATGAAACAGCCAATTTTGCCGACCGGCTAAGACCTTATTATGACCGGATCGAGGTTTTGAAGGAACAGAAGGAAGCGCTGGAGGCCCGGCAACCTACTGTCTCTTATGAGACGCAGCTGGGTAAAACAGAGGCGGAGCTCGTTCTTCTAAAGCTGGATCTTGCCCCGCGGCAGGCCCCGATTGAATATTCTTTCTATGCGCTGGCACTGGCGGTAGGACTGGTAATGGGAGGCATACAATCCCTGAGCCGGTCGACCTATTCCAAGCTCATGCCGGAGACAAAGGACACGGCTTCCTATTTCAGTTATTTTGACCTCACCGAGAAGATTGCCATCGTGATCGGAATGTTCTGCTTTGGCTTCATAGACGACATGACGCATAGCATGAAGAATTCCATTATATCTTTGACGATCTTTTTTGTGATCGGCCTGATCTGGCTTTATTCCGCCCTTCAGAAGCAAAAACAGGCTGCTGATAGTGGCCTTTCGCAAACTTAAAAATGGTAAAAAATGCAACTTTACACGATAGATACGGGCTTTTTCAAACTGGACGGAGGCGCGATGTTCGGCATCGTGCCCAAAAGCATCTGGAACAGGTCCAACCCAGCCGATGAGAACAATCTTTGCTCCTGGGCCATGCGTTGCCTGCTGATCGAGGATGCGGGGCGGCTGATCCTGGTGGACAACGGCATCGGGAACAAACAAGATGCTAAATTCCTGGGCCATTATTATCTGCATGGAGAGGCTACCCTGGATAAGTCCCTGGCGGCACATGGCTTTCACCGCGACGATATCACGGATGTATTCCTGACCCACCTGCATTTCGATCATTGCGGGGGCAGTATTGTGCGTGAGGGAGAGCGGCTGATACCGGCCTTTAAGAATGCGGTCTACTGGAGCAATGAACGTCACTGGCAATGGGCCGCCGAGCCGAATGAAAGGGAGAAAGCCTCCTTTTTAAAAGAGAATATTGCGCCGATTCGGGAGAGTGGACAATTACAGTTTATTCCCGTAGCAGCCTCTGACCAAACCCAACCATCCCCGGCCGGGCCCGTGCCATGGAAGTGCCTACCCGGCTTATCGATCCGGTATGCTTATGGTCATACAGATGCCATGATGCTGCCCCAATTGCAATACAAGGATCGGACGATCGTCTATATGGCCGACTTGTTGCCTTCTACGGGGCATCTCCCCATCCCCTATGTGATGGCTTATGATATGTTCCCGCTGAAGACCCTGCAGGAGAAAAAATCCTTCCTCGAAGAAGCCTTGAAGGGGAATTATGTCCTTTTCTTCGAACATGATCCGGAAAACGAATGCTGCGACCTCCAATTGACGGAGAAGGGAATACGTGCCGGACGCACTTTTAAACTAAGAGATTTGTAAGGATTTACACGCTCCGCGGCTTGAAAAACAAACCCTATAGATCTAAAAGGGAACTAAGCGGATAACGCAGATTACGGTAATTAATCATATCTATTTTTACACTTCCCACACTGATTGGACTCTCGATCCTCAGTGGAATATGATTCGCGTCATCACTGACCCAGACCGTCATCTTTTCGCCGCCCTGGAAGATCGTTCCCTTGATCAGCAGGGGCTTGAATTTGATCGCACGGAACTTACCATATTTTGTCCTTATATTCTCCTTGCCCAGGTAACGGATATAAATACTATAGCGGGTATTATCCAGGAATAGGGAGAAGGGGATCTTATCACCCGGCTTAAGCGCGTTAAAATCTACATTCCGGGCATAGAAGACGGAGCTGACCACATCCTGGACACAGGCCGGGACCTGGAATACGCCATCGGTCGTAACGGCTGTATTCGCAATCTTGTTGAAGGTTACGTTCTCATACTTCTTATATCCTCCTTCATTCATATTACGAATGAATTTAAGGGGCTGCATAGTGGCCGTATCTATATTTGTTTCATACCGGTCCCGAACTTTAAAGAAATTATCGTAGAAACTATAGGTCTTGCCTTCACCGACGACATGATAGACGGGCCGTCCGTTAACACGGTCCAGCACGGTGTTAAAATTCGCTTCGCCTGCGGCAAAATAGGCGCCGGCAAGGGTATAAAAGACCTTTAGCGTGACCGTCTCGCCCGCCTGGAAAGAAGTATTGCGGATACCGCAGAATTCATCGAGCGGCTGGGAAAGGATATTGTTACCGCAGAATTCATCGCCTGCCCGCAAGGGGAAGGAAAGACCCGTTAAAAGCAGGGTACAGATGGTAGCGAATACTTTCATTTATTTTTGAATAGTTTAATGCTTAAAATTAACAAACTTCCCGCTAAAGCCGGAATGATCAGGTTAATAAGCCAAATACCGAAGGCAGTGGCAAATATACCCACCGTGTTGACGCTAAAAAGCTCCATGATCTGAATGCTTGCCTCCCAACGCAATCCCAATTCCGTCAAAAAAGTAAAGGTAGGAACAACAGCCATTACTAAAAAAACAACGCTCATGCCGCCCCATGCCTGCGACCCGGTCAGACCCACTCCGAATACGGAGAACAGTAACTGATACTGGAGCATGAATACCGTGTACCGCAAGAAAGATAGGAACAAAATACGCATTAAGATGTTCGCCTGGAACCCTTCCGGCATCTTTATATATTTTTTATATTTTCCCCAGGCGGGAACTTTATTCAACAATCCGACCAACCAGGATAGCCGAAAATAAATAATTGTTAAACTTGACAGTAACCCGATAACGATGAATAAGAGCGCATATAGCCAGTGAAAATCATACAATTGCCGGTGAAGATAGAAGATACCTGCCAGGCCTCCTGCGAGGGTAACCAGGAGTTGAGCGATACTGCCTATAATAGTGAGGGATATCGCCCTAAGACGTGCTCCTTCATGGATATAAAGGATACGGCCCAGGTATTCCCCCATCCGGTTGGGCGTGAAAGAAGCCATGGTAGTGCCGGTCAGAACGGCCTTAAACGCGTTCATAAATGGCACCCGCTCGACGGAACGGATGGCCAGTTGCCATTTCCTGGCTTCGATACCCCAGTTCAGGGGCATGAGCAGCACCACAACCCCGATTTCCCATTTCCTGGGCCCGGCAAGGGCATTTTTGATCTGTTTCAGGGATTGAAGCCAGTCGGGCTGCCCGCTCACCTGATGGTAGATCGAATAAGCCAGTAGCAGGAGTACCAGGGGGCCCAGGAAGTATCTAATTATTATTTTGATATTTTTGTTCAGTAACATATATATCCAGGCGACACTTTTAACTCAATAACGCGAACTTGCAGACAATAAAACGATCTTGCATCAAAAATAGTCCTCCTAGTGCAAAAGCATTCTAAAATAATTTTAGGGATTGACCCGGGAACCCTGGCAATGGGCTTTAGCTTATTGGCGATCGACGGGAGTACCCTGCTGCTACTGGAAATGGGAGTATTGAAATTATCCGCCCGCAAGGATCCCTATGAAAGGCTGGGACTGATCCATAAGAAAATACAGGAACTGATAGGCCATTACCATCCCCATGACTTCGCGATCGAAGCCCCTTTCTTCGGAAAAAATGTGCAGAGTATGCTTAAACTGGGGCGAGCCCAGGGAGTAGCCATCGCAGTAGCCATGCACGCAAGCATTCCGGTGACCGAATATTCCCCGAAAAAAGTTAAGCAGTCCATTACTGGCAATGGCAATGCCGACAAGCAGCAAGTTTGGAAAATGCTGCAACAGATCCTGCAAATTCAGCATATCGACCAATACCCGCAATACGATGCTTCGGATGCCCTGGCTGTAGCGGTATGCCACCATTTTCAGGAAAGATCACTATCGGGAGCAACCGGGAACTCATCGGGGAAGGCTGCCGGAAAAAAGAAAGGATGGGAGGATTTCATCAGGCAAAACCCAGGAAAGGTCCGTACCCGATAGTTTCACTGGTACTAAAAGAATCAAAATAAACGTTAATCATATATCTAAAATTTAAAGGGGTTACCAATGAAATGTTCACTAGTCACCGGGGGGTCAAGAGGGATCGGCAGGGCAATCTGTATTAAAATGGCACAAATGGGCTATTATGTCCTGATCAATTATAAATCGAATGTGGAAGAAGCGGAAAAAACGCTAACGCAAATAAGGCAGGAAGGGGGGAATGGGGAATTAATACGGTTCGATGTTTCCGCTAAAGAAGACATCCAGCGATCTCTCGGCGGCTGGATAAAGACGAACGAAGATAAATACATTGAGGTACTGGTAAACAACGCCGGAATTAAAGAGGATGCCCTGATGATGTGGATGAATGACGAACAATGGGAAAATGTCATAAGAACCAGCCTGGATGGATTTTTCTATGTTACCCGCCTGGTATTAAACGGTATGCTGCTTAAAAAATACGGAAGGATCATCAATATCGCCTCCCTTTCCGGTCTGAAAGGGTTGCCGGGGCAAACCAATTACTCAGCGGCCAAGGCCGGTGTGATCGGCGCCACAAAAGCGCTGGCCCAAGAAGTAGGCAGGCGGGGAATTACAGTGAATGCCGTAGCCCCGGGATTTATTAAAACGGATATGATCGAAGGGCTGGATGAAAAAACACTGCAAAAAATGATACCGGTCAACCGGTTTGGCCTGCCGGAAGAAGTGGCGCATGCAGTAGGCTTCCTGGCTTCAAAGGAAGCGGCTTATATTACAGCAGAAGTACTATCCATTAATGGCGGCCTTTATTCATAAAGTCGTCTGAAAATCCGGCTTATTTTTAATAAAAAGTTAATACTCAATTCATGCGCGTTAGCGCTATTTTGCATCTTTCCTGTGGAAAAAACGCCCCAACCTCATGCTGAAAACAATAAAAGTGCCGGAATTAAGTTATTTTTGTTTTTTCAAAATATTTTTGTTATTTATGTACGTTAAGATTGTTTACGGATATGAATAGAGTAGTCATAACAGGCATGGGTATTTATTCGTGCATAGGAAAGAATCTTGATGAAGTCCGTGACTCTCTGTATCAAGGGAAGTCCGGTATTATACTCGACCCGGTGCGAAAGGAATTCGGTTATCGGTCCGGATTGACAGGGTTTGTCGAAAAACCGGATTTAAAGGAATTGCTTGACAGAAGGTCGAGGATCATGCTGCCCGAACAGGGCGAATATGCCTATGTTGCCACGCTGGAAGCATTAAAGAATGCCGGCATCGAACCCGATTACCTCGACCAGACGGAAGTGGGGATCTTATATGGTAATGACAGTTCAGCGAAATCGGTCATAGAATGCACGGATATCATCCGGAAAAAAAAAGATACCACGCTGGTAGGTTCAGGGGCTGTATTTCAAACCATGAATTCGACCGTAACTATGAACCTGGCCACTATTTTCAAGCTGAAAGGCATCAATTTCACCATCAGCGCGGCTTGTGCCAGTGGTTCGCACTCTATAGGTGTAGGATATCATTTTATAAAAAGCGGTTTACAGGATTGTATAATATGTGGAGGAGCACAGGAAGTTAATCATTATTCCATGGGTAGTTTTGATGCCTTGTCGGCGTTTTCCATCCTGGAATCTGCTCCCACGAAAGCATCCCGGCCTTTTGACAGAGACCGGGATGGTCTTATTCCCAGCGGAGGGGCCGCTACCGTCATCCTGGAGAGCCTTGATTCGGCCGTAAAAAGAGGGGCTCCCATTTTAGGAGAAGTAGTGGGTTATGGATTTTCTTCCAATGGGGGGCATATTTCAAATCCAACAGTAGCCGGTCCTGTAAGATCGCTCGTCATGGCCTTAAAAGATGCGGGAACGCCGATTTCCCAAATAGATTATATCAATGCTCATGCAACATCGACCCCTGCAGGTGACGCCAGTGAAGCAAGGGCCCTTGATGAAGTTTTTGGAGCCTCCCGGCCATTGGTGAGCTCTACCAAATCAATGACCGGTCATGAATGCTGGATGGCCGGCGCCAGTGAAGTAGTGTATTCGATGCTGATGATGCAAAACTCCTTTGTTGCACCCAATATCAACTTCGAAAACCCGGATGAAAATTCCGCCAAACTGAACATAGTAACCAAAACGCTCAAAAAAGATATAAACGTTTTCTTGTCGAACTCCTTTGGATTTGGGGGAACAAACTCTTCCCTCATTATTAAAAAACTGACTTAAACCAACTCTATATGCAAACCGAAGAAATTACCAAGAGAATAAATGGCTTTCTGGCCGAAGAATTCGAGGTGGATGCNNAAAAGATCATCCCCGGGGCAAATTTGAAAGACACGCTTCAGTTAGACAGCCTTGATTATATCGATCTTGTTGTCGCCATCGAGAGCAATTTTGGATTTAAAGTAAAACCGGAAGACTTTACCGGCATCACTACTTTCCAGGACCTCTATGACTATGTGATCTGCCATAAACAATCGAAAGAACTCGTATAATGCCGGTATGGCAAGGTAAATCCAAGGGCAAGCCTTGGGGATATCGTATTTTTGTAAGCATTTTAAGCAGGTGGGGTATCTCACCCGCCTATCTTCTGCTGAGGTTTGTCGCATTTTATTATTTCCTGTTTTCCTATAAATCGTCCAAAAATGTTCTTACCTATTTTCATAAAAAAATCGGCTACGGCTTAGGAAGGTCCCTGATCAAACTCTATCGGAATTACTACCTGCTCGGACAGAGTATTATTGATAAAGTAGTGATCATGTCGGGCATTCCAAATAAGTTCACATTCGATTTTGACGGAGAAGATAATCTCCGGAAAATAGTCGGACTGCAAAAAGGAGGCTTGCTATTAAGCGCTCATTTAGGTAACTGGGAAATTGCAGGACATTTGCTGAAACGCCTGGACACCCGGATCAATATCGTAATGTTCGACGGAGAGCACCGGCAGATTAAGGAATATATTGCGGAGGTCACCGGAAAGAGAGCAGTAAACGTCATCTTAATAAAGAACGACCTTTCCCACATCTATGCAATAAGTGAGGCTTTTAAAAACAATGAGCTGGTCTGTATACATGCGGACAGGTTTATTGAAGGTAATAAGACCCTTACAAGTGAATTTTTAGGCGGGAAAGCCAAATTCCCTATGGGGCCTTTCGTATTAGCCGCCAAATTTAAAGTGCCGGTTTCTTTCGTATTTGCCTTGAAAGAGACCCATTTGCATTACCATTTTTTCGCAAGTGAGATCAAAGACTATTCCCATTTGAGTAAGGATGCCCTTATGCAGCAGATGCTGGACGATTTTGTTATTGAAATGGAAATTAAGATAAAAAAATACCCCGAACAGTGGTATAATTATTATAACTTTTGGCAGTAAAGGTCTTTTTCATTCAAACAAAAATCTTACATCATGAAAAGTGTAAACAAACCCGGTTGGCTGATCGCCTTTTTGTTCGTCTGCATAAATATGCAATTTGTTTCTGCGCAAAGCAAGACTGATGTTCTTAATGATAGATCGGTAGAAATTACCTGGCTTGGCCTGGATTTCAGCCAGACTAAATTTATCGGATCTGCTACTCAGTTTAAGGATGCAGGTGAGATTACCAACGAGGACTTCAGGGATAAATTTACGACTGCCTGGAATCAACTTTTTATTGATGAATCCAAAAAATTCAATGTAGCGGAGATGGTGAATCGTCCTGAAGTGAAGTATTCCATAGATGTTGCCGAAAAAGCAAACAGCATCCTTAAAAAGGATTTCTTCAGCAATAATCCATCGGATTTTAAGACAATCGATGAGAAGAAGATCGCCGACCTGGTAAAAAACTATGATTTTCTGGGGAAAACAGGTGTAGGCCTGCTGTTCTTCGTTGAAGGAATGAGCAAGGGTCAGGAACAAGCCGCCGCCTGGGTGACTTTGGTGGATATGAAGACAAAAAAAGTAATCTTTACTACCTATAAGACCGGTAAGTCCGGAGGAATCGGATTCAGGAATTACTGGGCAAAGTCCTGGTACAATATTTTGAAGGAAACAAAATCCGATTTTAAAAAATAAAAATCAACTCAATTTATTTTCAATGACTTTTTTTGGGAAGGACAAAAATTCTGCTTTTGAAGCCAAGGAAACAGCACAATGGATTGCCTTCGGACCGGTAATTTTTCAATCAGCAAGGGTATTAAGGAATTCAGGGATACTGAAGGTAATCGAGGACAATGGTTTAGCTGGTTTGACTTTAGCGGATATCGCAGGGAAAGTGAAATTGCCTTTGTATGGTGTACGGGTTTTATTAGAGTCGGCATTGGGTATCGGACTGGTCCTGGTGAACGGCAATAAGTATAGTTTAGCCAAAACCGGTCATTTTATATTGAACGACCCGCTCACGAAAACAAATATGGATTTTGTACACGATGTGTGTTACAAAGGCCTGTTTTCACTTGATAAAAGTATTGAGACCGGGAAGCCGGTGGGATTAAAGGAATTCGGAGAGTGGCAAACTATTTACGAAGGCTTGTCTGAACTGCCGGAGCAGGTGCAGAAAAGCTGGTTTAGTTTCGATCATTTTTTCTCAGACGATGCCTTCAATCTCGTCTTACCGAAGGTGTATGTCAATGGCACCAAAAGATTATTGGATATCGGCGGCAATACGGGTAAATGGGCTATTGCTTCTACGAAATATAAAGCCGATATACAGATAACCCTTATGGACCTGCCGGGCCAGTTAAATATGGCAAGGGCCAAAATTGCCGATCTGGGCCTGACCGAGCGGGTGTCTTTTTTCCCGACTAATATCCTGGATGAGCAGGTGAAATTTCCAACGGGATTCGATGCTGTCTGGATGAGCCAGTTCCTGGATTGCTTTTCAGAGGCTGAGATCGTTTCCATTTTAAAAAGATGCCATGGCTCATTGGCCGACGACGGGTATGTCTTCATCCTGGAGCCATTTTGGGATAGACAACGGTATGAGATCGCCGCGTTCTGCCTGCAACAAACTTCACTTTATTTTACAGCCCTGGCCAATGGTAACAGCCAGATGTACAGCGCCAAGACCTTCTTTCAGTGTATTGATGAAGCGGGTTTTGAGATCGCCGAGCAAGTAGATAATATCGGTCTAAGTCAGACCTTATTAAAATGTAAAAAAAAACAGCCTTTTAAAATACCCCTATACTCAGTAGCATGAACACAGAAAAAGTAGATGTCCTGGTAATCGGCGCTGGTCCTGCCGGTACGGTTGCTGCCTCTATCGTGAACAAAGCAGGCTTAAAAGTTAAAATCGTGGAGAAACAGCGGTTTCCCCGTTTTGTGATCGGTGAAAGCCTGCTACCCCGTTGCATGGAGGCTTTGACAGAGGCAGGCTTTGTGGAAGCGGTCAAGGGAAAAGGCTTCCAGGAAAAATATGGGGCTAAATTTGTAAAAAACGGAATGGTCTGTGATTATTTCTTTGCAGACCAGTTCACACAAGGCTGGAACTGGACCTGGCAGGTGCCCCGTGGTGAATTTGATAAGACCCTCGCTGACACCGTAGAAAAAATGGGAGTGCCTGTTGCTTATGAAACTTCCGTAACCAATATTGTCTTTACCGGTACGGATTCTGTGACAACGGTGGAAGATATTCATGGCAATAAGACGCAGATAGAAGCGCGATTTATCATCGACGGCAGCGGTTATGGCCGGGTGATTCCCCGGTTGTTCAACCTTGACAAACCGTCTAACCTTCCCACCCGTAAGGCTTTATTTACCCATACGGTGGATCTGAAGCGATCGCTGGATGATGAGCCAAACCGCATTACCATTGTCGTTCACAAGCCGGGTGTCTGGATATGGGTGATCCCTTTTTCAAATGGCGTTACTTCACTGGGCTTTGTAGGTGATCCTGAATTTTTTAAACAATATGAGGGCAGCAATGAGGAGCAGTTACGGGCATTAATCGCATCGGAGCCTTATTTATGCGAACGGTTTAAGGCTGTGAGGTTTGTGTTCGACCCAAGGGTCCTGGAATCCTGGTCAAGCACCACCAATAAATTTTATGGTGCGGGTTTTGTACTTACGGGTAATGTGACTGAGTTCCTCGACCCGGTGTTCTCTTCCGGAGTTACCCTGGCAACTGTATCGAGCCAAAAAGCGGCCCATCTTGTAATACGCACCCTGAATGGCGAAACGGTAGATTGGGATAAGGAATATATGGAGGAGATGATGCAGGGCGTAAATACTTTCCGTTCCTACGTAATGGCCTGGTATGAGGGTACGCTCGACACCATCTTCTTTGCGGAGAACCAGGATCTTCAGATTAAGAATATGATTTGTTCCGTCCTGGCAGGATATGTATGGGATCTGGACAATCCTTATGTGAAAAATCATGCAACGGCCCTGCAGAAGTTAGCCCGGACCATTGAACTCAGGGACCTCGTCGGGAAAATGAAGTAACAAAAAATAAAATTAGAACATGGATAAATTAATGGCTGATCTTAAAGTACAGATCATTGAACAACTGAATTTGCAGGATACAAAACCGGAGGATATCGGCGATGATCAGCCTCTTTTTGTGGAAGGTCTGGGACTGGATTCCATCGATGCGCTGGAACTGATCGTTTTATTGCAGCAAAATTATAAGATCAAGATCTCCAACGCCGAAGAAGGGCCCAAAGTGTTCCGTTCCGTAAGGACCATGGCGGAATATATCACTGCTTATCAGGCATGATCTGAAATAACTATCATCACAGGCATCATTCTTTATTATTAGTAATCGGTATGCTCAATTTCAGAAATACGAACATTTTTTTTTCTGCCCTGCTGATCTCTTTAATCGGGCTTAATTTCCGTTATAGCATTCCTTTCTTTATTTATCCGTTATTGTTGTTTGCCTATTCGCTGGTTCTTTTTTATGGTTGTTATTTTGTGCATTCTAATTTTTTCTTACCGGTCATCTGTTCGGCGTTAACAACTAAAAAAGAAATTGCCCTGAGCTTTGACGATGGCCCGGCCGTGTCCTACACCCCGGAAATCTTAGAGATCTTACAGGAAAAGAAGGTGAAAGCGGTTTTTTTTTGCATTGGCAGCCGGATAGCCGGCAACGAAATCATATTCAGGCAAATACACAATGAAGGACATATTATCGGCAACCATAGCTACTCTCATCATTTCTGGTTTGATATGTTCTCTTCCCGAAAAATGCTGGCTGACATGAAAATGATGGATGGCGCGATGGAAAAAGCAACCGGTTTACAGCCAAAGTTGTTCAGACCTCCTTATGGCGTAACCAACCCCAATCTCAGAAAAGCCATTATCGATGGCGGGTACACCCCCATTGGCTGGAACATCCGATCGCTGGACACTATAATAGAAGATGAGGAGAAATTGTTGAAGAAGATCAATCGCTCCATAAAGCCCGGCGCAATCATCCTGTTCCACGATACCAGCAAAACGACGCTGGCCATGCTTCCCGCGTTCCTCCGGCAGGTAAAATCAAGCGGTTATGAAATAGTCAGATTGGATAAAATGCTAAATTTGCAAGCGTATGCATAAATTATTTTTAATCCTCTTGATGACCAGCGGCGGAATTTCCCTGAAAGCCCAATATACCGGGTATATACCGTTAACGGATCTTTCGAAATTTAAAGAGTTGTTTTCCGTGGAAGCTCAAAAAGTGATCAGTATCAAAAGCGATTTCGTGCAGGAAAAGAACCTTAGCATGCTATCGGAGAAAATCACGTCAAAGGGGAAATTCTGGTTCAAGAAAGAAAGCCGTGTCCGGATGGAATACAGCCAGCCGTTTCAATACCTAATGATCATCAATAAGGACAAAGTATTTGTAAAAGACGGGCAGAAACAGAATACGATCTCTACCAAATCCAATAAGCTTTTTCAACAGATCAACAAGATCATGGTAGATTGTATACAGGGGACGGTTCTTAGCAACCCTGATTTCAGCACCCGGGTGTTCGGGAACAATACGGCTTACCTGGTGGAATTATCGCCTGTATCAAAAAACCTGAAAGAGTTCTTTAAAACCATCGTTGTTATCGTAGGGAAAAAGGATTATTCCGTGACCAATATTGAAATGAATGAAATTTCAGGCGATAATACCATCATCCATTTTATCAACAAAGAAATGAATTCAAATCTTCCAGATGCGCTCTTTACTATTAATTAGTTTCTGCATCATCCAGCTGGGATGTGTATCTGTCTACAAAAACCTGCAGGATACGACCGGGGATATCCATAATTTACAGCAATTTAAGCCTGTCATCACAACTGCCCTCTATAAAATCGATGTAAATGTAATAGGGAAATATCTGAGCGGACTATTGCTGCTGAAAACGATGCCCGACAGCAGCATCCGGGTGGTCTTTTCCAGTGAAATGGGATTCAAATTTTTTGATTTTGAATTTTCACCCGGTAACCGTTTTAAGGTGAATTATATCATAAAACAGATGAATAAAAAGCCGGTTATTAAAACGCTCCGGAAGGATTTTGAATTGATATTAATGCAATCCCTGGACCCTTCTACCGTGCATATTCGCAAAGACAGCCTGTTCATCTATTATGTGTTCCCCCAAACAAAGGGATTTTATTATTATATCACCAACCCCGGCGGAAATGAATTGGTGCGAATGGAACGATCGTCAAAACGGAAGCCTGTAGTAGAGGCGATCATGAAAAACTACCGCAACGGGATACCCGATACAATCGGCATTACCCATAAAAATTTCAATTTTACCATTGGCTTAAAAAAGATAGAAAGATAATGCTAAAAGGAGATTTTTTCCATATTACGGAACTGGAAACTGCCGATAATACCGTAAAAGTTATGCTGGAATTAAATACTGCGCATTCCATTTTCGAGGGTCATTTTCCGGGGCAGCCGGTCGTGCCAGGGGTTTGCATGATGCAAATGGTGAAGGAAATAACGGAACAGGTCCTGGGAAAAGAAACGAGGCTTGTAAAAGCCGACCAAATGAAGTTCCTGGCCTTACTGATCCCCGCTGAGAGCAAAACGCTGCAAATGGACTTAAAGTTAAGCCCCCGGGAGAGCGGGGAAACAGGGGTGGATGCTCAACTCCTGAATAATTCAACCCTCTGCTTTAAATTCAAAGGGCTATTTGCCTGAGCCAAAGCGGTCTGTGGCCGGCGAAGAGTCTATGCCTTCGTCAGCTTCTTAATCCGCTCTTTAATATAATTCTCTTCTTTTTTCGTGGCTATCTCTTTTGTCAGGGCGAGCCGGTAATAATGCAATGCTTTTTGAAGCTGCCCCAGCTTATATGAATAATCTGCGGCCATGACATAGGCATGATAAAATTCCGGATTGCTTGCAATGAGACTATCTGTATCCACTTGGCCGCCCTCGGCCAACCGTTGCTTAAACTTTCTGAAAGTCTCGAAATTCCTGTAAGCAGGTGTAAGCAGGAATGAATCAGGCGGGATCGTCAGGTTTGGTTCCGAAATTTCCTGATCCTGCTGCATGCCGCGCATGGCAAATATTTTATTCAGNNTCCCCCAATTGCCATGGAGAGGTAGAGACCCATACCAATAATTTCTGCGGTTCGAAAACAATAGAATGATGGGCTATTAGCTGGTTGATGGCTTTTTCGTTGCCCATGCCGATATCGGCATTATGCAATCCTTTCCGGTCCCTTAAGATATTGATCGTTTTCTGGACCGTATTTTTCCCGTTGGCATTCAACAGCTCCATTAACCGCTGATGCCTGTATGAAGAGGCGCTTTCTGCGACCTGCTCCCGGTTGTTCTTCGATTGGGCCAGGCCCTGGCCCTGAAAATGGTTGGTACAAACAATAAAGTCCTGTTTCGGATCATATATATCCAGGTCCGTCGGCGTCTTCTCAATGATGACGGCTTTGTTATCGGCTGCCGAAGCTACCAGGAATGACTCCGACACAAACATCTTTCTTTCTCCCGCTATCCTTTTGGCCTCATCGATATTCTTTGCATACTGTAATATTTCCCTCGCCACCAACGAGACGGGGGTAGCGGATCCGGCTGGGATATCGGATTTAGCAGCATTGATCGTTACCGTCAATCCTTTCTCATTCATACCCGAAACGACTCCGATAAAGCCTCCCCATGTAACCGTCATAAATTTATATCCCTGCAAGGGGTTGATAAAGGCTACCAGTTTATCTTCCGCAAATTTATCTCCTACATAAAAATCGAAATTTCGCCCGATGATCATGTTGCTGTCCTGTGATCTCGCATCCCAGGTACCAAAGGATGTGCAACCCACCAGGGCCATACTTTGTAACGCGTGACCTATATCATGCGCAGCATGATAATTCAATATACGCTGATAGTTGGAGCCTATGTATCCATATTTGTCGGAGGCGGACTGGGAAATTCCATAAATTTCCTCCTTATATTCTTCCGTTATATTCTTATCCAGGTCGCGATTGAACCAGCCGATAAAATATTTAAGAAAATGCCTGTAAAAGTTCGATGGGACCATTTTGACGATCTGCTCATTAAAATGATCTTCCTGCCTTACCACCAGCTCTTTGGAGAGTTTGCCGTTAATAACGCCCCGCTCGAAAGGGCTGCCTTCCACATACATTTCGTACAGTCCGCTCTTGCTTTTCCGGAACCAGTTGTTCTTTAACGTATAAAATCCGCTGCTTACTTCCTTTCGTTGTAAACCCAGGCTGCTCGTATCGTCCGGCTTCGGGGGAACGACCACTGCGACTGCGCTGAGGTAAATAATGCCGATAAGCAGCAATAAAAGGAAGCTGCCTAAAACATACAGGAGCCCTCTCCGTATTTTTTTTCCTCTACGCATTTCTTATTTTGTTTATGATATCATCATTCCCCATCAAAGCATTGGTCGTAACGATGGCACTCATCGCAGCGCCTAAAACACCATGTAGGTTCAGATTCTGACCCGTGAAAAATAAATTCGGCAATTTAGTACGCGGAGAAATAAAAGTCTTCAGCGTGTCTTTATAATCTTTGGTAATTCCATATAGCGAACCATCGTCGGTACCGATATAATCCCTGTAAGAAAGCGGGGTAGCAGTATAATATGATTTTATATGATCTCTCAGTCCCGGAAATTTCCTTTCCATGTTATCCAGCAGGACCTCTGCCTTACGCTTCTTAAATGAATCGTAGGATTCCCCCCTTTCCCCCATGTGGGAAACAGTATTACGCGTATGATCCCATTGCTTAACCTCCTCGTAGGTCATATATGCCAGAACGGTCATCCCATCGGCGTAGTCCGGTGATTTTGATGAGGCGGCTACAAACACCGCATAACCCAGCGGCCAGTTATCCTGGGTATAGTTTCCTGTCGTCCAAACACATCCCTCATTAAAAACATAATAATTGTATTTGAAATATTTATAGGAGTCTTTCTTAAAAACGATGTTGAGGGTGAAACAGGATATTGAGTTTTCCAGGCTTTTCAGCCGGTTGCGGTAAACCCTTTTTATCAGTTCGGTGTCCGTCATTTCCAGCGTCTTCACCGGGGGGATATTGGAAATAATATAATTTGCGAACATCCTTGACCCGTCTTCCAATTCTACTGAAGTGGCTTTGCCTCCTTCCGCGATTATCTTTTTCACTTCACGATTCCGTATAATTGTTCCTCCCCTATTCAATATATTCCTCGAGAGATATTTTGCTATCTGCGAGCCTCCGTCAATACATTTCCAGCTGCTTTCAATATAGCTGTTCAAAATAAGGGCATGCACATAGAAAGGGGTCTTATCGGGCATCCCCGCGTAAAGCGGATTATTCCCTGCCAATACTTCCCGCAATCTTACATTGGTAGTAATCGATTCAATAAATCCTTTGGTGTCAATTTCCAGCACACTGGCCTTCTCATGGTTCTCCCCGCCTGAACGTAAATTATATATGGGGAATTTGCTGCAAACTTCTTTTATCTTATCACAATATGCGCGAAGTCCCTGCTCTTCTTCCGGGAAATCGACAAGAAGCTTGTTGATGAAATTTTCATAACCCTGGGCAAATACGTATTCTTTATCGTCGTTCTCAATAAGGATCTTATCAAATACGTCTTCGTCCATTTTCTGCAACTTAAGTTTGTCTATTATGTCCAGGTATTTGAATATCTGGTAAAGGTTCTGACCCTTATTAAGACCTCCCAGGTAATGAACGCCGGAGTCAAAGATCACCCGGTCCCGGACATAAGTCTGCAGGCACCCTCCGATCTGCCTGTTCTTTTCCAGAACGCATACTTTAAGGCCTTCCAGGCTAAGTAGGTTGCCACAGACAAGCCCCCCCATGCCACTCCCTATTATTATCACGTCATGATCCCGCATAGTCAATTTGCTTGTTCATGTTTTAATACAAAAAAAACATTGGATGTATACTTCGTGCCGTCGATTATTTCGCATTTCATGCCTCTTTCTTTAGCCATCCCTTCAATTGATTTTCCCGACAGATAGGACAAGCCTTGTTCGCTGGTCTTATTAAACCCGCTGACCCTGGTCGAGAAAAATTCCGTCAGCCTGGTGCCTTTATGTTTCGCCGCCAGATCCTTATCGCCATCGCGAATAAGAATTGTTCCGCCAGGGCGGAGGTGCCGGATGCATTTTTCGATCACCTGCGCCTGCTGGCCGGGCTGAAGATAGTGCAGCATATCGGCCAGGATGATAGCATCATAATCTTCAAAGGTATACTCTGTTACATCCGCGGTTTCAAAGTTGATTTTCTCGTTCTTGGAAAAGCAATTATTCGCCGTTTCGATTTTTTCTTCGTCATAGTCGATCCCGGTAATTTCCCTTTGAGGCGATACAAAATGCAGCATATAGGACATGAATCCATAGCCACAACCAATGTCCAGGATCTTACCTTGTTTTGGCAGCAATTCGTGAATAGGCTGGTAATTTTTTTCCAGCCTCAGCTTGACCTTCATATACCATTCCAGTATGGGCCCCTTGTAAAGGTAGTTATAGATTAATTTCTCCCTAAAATAAGCTGTTTGGTGCGTCGTATTGCATAATTGCGCGAATTCCTCTTTAAAATAGCAGCTTATTTTCTTCGCTCTTTCTGAATATCCTGTTCCAAACCAGGCATCGTCCGGTTTTATCCTTGGCAGGAATTTGAGGGTAATATTCCCGTTCTTCAATAAAAAATCACCCTTGGTAATCGTGTACCCGGTGCCTTCTATAATAATCGGTAAGATATCGAGGTTCAATTTTTCAGCGAGATAAAATGCGCCTTTATGAAACCGGCCTATGCTTTCGTCCAGGGATCTTGTTCCTTCGGGAAATACCACGATCGAATACCCTTCCTTTACCCGATCGGCCAGCAGTTCGATACCGGAATCGGCTCCTTGTTCGATGGGGTAATAATCAGCCAGCCGGACTACGCCTCCAAATACCGGCGAGTTCCACACCCATTTATTGGTAAATAATATTAGTTTGGGATGCAGCATAATGATGACCTGGCTATCCAGGAAGGACTGATGATTGCAGATAATGATCGCAGGTTTTGAAAAATCTTCGTGCCCGGTATTGATGACACACTTTTTTACATTTGCCATCAGGTAGATCATGGACCTGACAAACATTGAAATAATGGTATGGTAGATGAGCTTTCTTTGTTGTTTTTTCATCGGGTTCAGCCGGCCAAATAAAAGCCCTGTTAAAGTCAACAGCAAAGAGCCCAAAACAAAATACGCAAAAGAGAAGATGGTCAGCACAAATCCGGATAGGGTCCAGGGAAATTGCTGCTTCTGTACCCTGTTCTTAATGAGAATATTGAATAGGAATGGAATTAATATTTGCGCCATGAGCACCACGCAGGAGATACCAATAATGGAGATCAGGGCTATCGATCTAAGGGCAGGATGTCGTGCAAATATCAACACCCCCAGGCCTGCAATCGTTGTAATGGCTGACAGAAATATGGATGATTTGAAAGAAGAGAGGTTCTTTTTACCAGTCTTATATTCCTGTAGCAGTCCATCCATGATGAAAAGGCTATAATCATCTCCCAGGCCGAAAATGAGGGCCGATATAATGATATTGATGATATTAAAACTGATTCCCAGGATCCCCATTATGCCCAATATCCAGATCCAGCCTATAAACATGGGGATGAAGGAGACGAGCGTTAGTTCGATACGTCCATAGGTCAGTAATAATACGATGAATACCAGGAGGGATGACATGATCGCAATCTTGGTAAAGTCCGAATTAATAATATCCACAAACTTCGCGGTAAGGTATTGTTTATCGACAACCGTGCTGTAGGGGTCGTCTTCAAATGTTTTATAGATCACCGATTTATTCTCCGGGGATACTTTTACTAAGGTGACAATGCTCGACAGGCCCGGTTTTTCCGTAATAAAATCATCCAGGAAAGTTTTCCTGATCCCAGCGGTTGCGGCTTCATCCGCCAACTGAAAGTCCTTATCGAGAAGTTGACTGAAATTATCAAAAGCGGAAGTTTTATATCCCAAAGCCGATCCTTCTTTCCGGAGCGTCGCCAATAATTGCCGCTTTTTTCCCGGGGTCCAATAGGCCTTCCAGAAGGCTATTCTTGTTCTTTGTAATGAATCGGAAATAATAAAGGAAGAAATACCCGAATATTTTTTTACAATGTTCTTTCCCTTAAGCTGCTCGATTTTAGCAACGAGCTTTTCATTGTTGACCAAGGCTTCATTCAGGGTCTTTCCCTCTGAGACAAGATAAACGGATTGAAGGGAATATTCGTTTATTTTATTCAGCTTGGCTTCAGCCTGCTTTAATTTATCAGGCATATAGTTCATCCGTAGTAGGTCGGACTCAAAAGTTACAGAATTGGCGGTGTAGGCGAATACTCCCGTAAGTGCCAAAATACCAATTACAATAAATTTATTATATTCCGGATTGTAGGAGGCGAATTTATCGATCCATGAGAGCAATACCGCTTTATGCTGCTTTTGCTCTTCTTTAGATGCTATAAAATGGGGTAAAAAAATCAGGGAGCAAAGGGAGGCTCCTATTAAGCTGAATGCCGAAAAAAGGCCCAGGTCTTTCAATATATCCGATTCTGCAAATTCCAAACACAAAAATCCGCCGATGGTGGTAAAGCTGCCCACTGTTAAGGGAAGGGCAAGATCTTTTATTACCTGCTCTATGCTTTTTGTATGACGGTAATGATTGAATATGTGTAAAGAATAGTTGACGGCGATTCCCAGCACCACGGAGCCGGTCCCCAGGGCGATGACCGAAATGCTGCCGTTGATAAAATAAATCGCGGACAAGGCAAACAAAGACCCGAATAGTACGGGAACGAGGATGATAATGGGGGCAAGCTTCCTCCTGAAATAGAGCCCTAAGAACACAATAAGGATGACCACCGTAAGGCCTTGCGTAAAAAGCGTGTCTTTCCTTAATTGAAGCGCGTTGCCAACATAAGCGGCGGCGGCGCCGAAATAAGTGGCAGTTGTATTTTTATAGATGGAGGAGCTAAGGCTGTCAATAATCTGATCGATCCCTTGCAGGAGTGGGGCATTTTTGGCAGTATTATTCGGAGGATAGGCCGGTGTGATAAAGATCAAAAGGGTCTTTTGGTCTTTGGTAATGATATGACCATCGAATAATTCAAAATTTTTATCGTATTGTAATTCCTCCAATTTTTTTAACGCTATAAAGGAGATGCCTAAGGGGTCTTTGACAATGATGCTTTTTAGTGCAATTCCCGTGGGGGATGTCAGCGTCCTGAAATTTTGGGAAAGAGTTTCCTTTACTTTTTCTCCCGTCATGAGTGTGTCGGTCGTACGGTAATCTTTTTCACTTAAATAAACAGGCAGATGATTATCGATGGTATTGAAAAGTTCCATGACCAGGTCATCGTCCGTTCCGTAATTTATCTTGTTGATCTGGGAACCGAGACGGTCCTGAACGGTGCTCACCAATTTATCAGCGAAGGCGACTAAGCTGTCCGGCTCTTCTGCCGTCGTATCTTTCATCGATACCATCACTACCAGCTTGTCTATGAATTTTGAGTTCTGAAAGACCTGGTTAAGCTTCTCAATCTTCTTGTCCTTCGGCAATACTTTGGAAATATCTTCTTCAAACCTGACCTGGAAGGCAAAGTAAGCAACGAGTAAAAAGCTTATGCCGAAGGAGATCAGAAACGCAAGCCGGTTTTTTTCAAAGTACTTATAAATGGCTATGAACATTTTTTCCATGGGATTCGCGACTTATAAGGCCAGGACAGTTTTTTTCTTAAATAATTTAAGCAACCCGAAAGCTAATAGACCGATAATGCAACCGGCAAGAATAGCGAGGGTAGCGCTACCCAAAATATACTGCCTCAGATTATTCCGGACTGACTCCAGTGAAATATTCCTGCTAAATTCCAGGCGCCCTGTATTTGCGCCCATCCAGAGAGCTCCCATTTTATAGCTGCCAAAAATTATCAGGGGGATCATGGGGGGAATGCTAATGTTGGAGGCGATAAGGACCAGTGCTTTATTCAGCCTGAATAGTATGGCCAGAAAGACAGCCACCAGCATCTGAAACCCCCAGATCGGTATAATGCCCATGAAAATTCCAAGGGCGATGGAGGCCGCTTTGACGGTATCGGAATGGTGGGGATGCCAAAAGTGCCCGTCGAGGAATTGATTAATTTTTTTTTTATTGAAAAGCATACGGAAAAAATCGCGTGGCTTTATATTTAAAAAGGCAATAAGCACCAGGATCGTATTCAGTATGCTGATCCTTGCGAAATCCTTGTAAGGCCTGAAATGCGAAACCCGTAGCTCTTTAGGGGGATAATAAACCGAAACAGGTATCCAGTCTATCTTTATCCCTTTCCAGGCCGCCCTTACCAGCACTTCTATTTCAAATTCATATTTTCGGGTGATGAAATTTATATCTTGTAATAATAAGAGGGGATAAAGCCGGTAGCCCGATTGGGTATCGGGGCAATCGATGCCGGTCTCCACTTTAAACCAGAAATTGGAGAATTTATTCCCGAAACTGCTTCCACCCGGGATGGAATGTTGGTTCATATTCCTGGAACCAATGATAATAGCATCTTGTTCGAACTCCAGCCGGGTTATAAATGCCGGTAGGTCTTTAGCAAAATGTTGTCCATCCGAGTCGATCGTGACGGCAAATTCATATCCTTGTTCTATGGCATAGGAAAAAGCCTTTCTAAGCGACCAGCCTTTACCGGCATTATCCGGGTAACTGATCAGTTTTACGAAAGGGAATGACCGCGCCATTTCTGCCGTATTATCGACCGATCCGTCGTTGACTACAATTATTTGCTTTGTATATGCTGAAACGTCGGCAATGACCCCGCCGAGCGTATTAACATTGTTATAAGTGGGTATAATCACACAGGTATGCAACTCATCAAATTTAGCCCTAACCGCTTCCAAGTTAGTCATCTTTTCCCCCGGCTTTAATAGAAACTACAAAACATCCGTTAAGCGCTGTAAAGTTAGTGCTTAACGGATGCTGATTAAAGAAAATTTCACTGTTGTTCAGAACCGATCGGATCAGGTACCCGGAACGGATACGCGGATCAGCTATTCTTTTTTATGAATTTAGCCAGGTGTTTACCGGCATCGGCATAACATTCTGCAATTCTTCCACCTGTATCGAAGTCGTAACCGCCGTACGAACGACCCGGCACTTTTTCTAAGGATATTTTTGCAATTACTTTTTCACTGCCGGTCTCTACGATCCATGCTTCTGCATTGATGTAGGCACTTCCGCGCGAAATTCCAATATTGTAGCCAGGGTCCGTCGCAGTTGTCTTAAAAATGATGGTGTACTTGGCCGGCTTCTTTCCGGATACGGCTAAACCTCCCTCTTTTTCGAACAGCTCGATAAATTTCGGCTGAAACTCGCGCTCACGGTCATTCACCCAGCTTTTTGCACAGGCGTCGCCTTTGCCGGGCTCTTTTTTGTTATATTCTTGTGTTTTCTTGGCCACATAATCCGCT
>PLXD01000026.1 GCA_003151295.1 Chitinophagaceae bacterium
CTCCGGCTCGCTGTTGAAAGTGATCGCCGAACCCACCAGGTAGGACAAACGCCGGCTCGTACGATTATAGAAGATAATCCGTATTACCACGTTGAAATCGAAATCCCTGCTGCCCGCTTCTTTTCTCCCGCCGAAACCCGCACTCCCATCTGCTTCATCCGTAGCGGCTCCTTCCACATGCCCTTCCCCCGGCAACACATAACCGACGGCGCCGGAGAACAGGCCGCGTCGGCTCCGCTCGTATTGCGCGATCAGTTCCATCACCCTCTTTTTCGGAGCCCCGGTCATCGATCCCATGGGGAAGGTCTCCCGCACGCAATCCGCGAAGCCTATGCCCGGCGCCAACTCCCCGCTCACCGTGGAGATCATCTGGTGCACCTGCGGAAAGCTGTAGATGCCGTATAGCTCATCCACCCGCACGCTGCCCGGCAGGCAGACCCGGGAGAGATCGTTCCGTACCAGGTCCACGACCATCACATTTTCCGAGCGGTCCTTTTCGCTATGGTAAAGATTTTCCTTATTCATCCGATCCTGCACCGGATCCAGCAGGTCCCGTGGCGAAGTGCCCTTGATCGGCTGCGAGAGCAGCCGTTGGCCCCGGCAGGCCAGGTAGCGCTCGGGGCTGGCGCAAAACAGGTAGCGATCCCCTAGTCTGTAAAAAGCCCCGAAGGGTGTGGGAGAAGCCTCACTCAAAGCCAGGTAGACGGCTACCGGGTCCAGTATGACCTCCCCGGCAAAAAACTCCTGGCAGAAATTGATCTCATAGCAATCGCCCCGCAGGATATGCCCCCGCAACCGCTCTACGGTCTCTATATATTCTTCCCGGGAGAACCGCGCTTGCAAGGGGCCCATGGCCTGGACCGTCCTCTCTTTCGTTTTATCGTAGTTTGCATTATCTGTTACCGGAGTTTCCAGGATAGCCTGCAGGATAGCCTCATGGCCATGATCCTCACCCCCTGGCATCCCGATCCGGATCCGGTATATACTGAGTTCAATAACGATTTCGGGAACAAAGAAAAAAAGATCGGGGAAACCGATCCCATCCGGGTGTGAAGAAGCAAGCGCATTCATTTCATTTTTCAGGTCATACCCAAAATGACCGAAGAGCCAGTCCTGGTTATTTTTCCGGGCGAACTCCTCCAACAGCGAGAACGCAGGAGCCACCCCCCCAACTTCGTGAACCACTCCGGGAGTCGCATTCGGCGTAACCCCGTACCCGGCGACCGGCACCACTCCCGGGCACCGACCCGCGGCCTCCGGAACGCAAAGCTCCGCCACCGACCCCACGGCCAGCAGGCACTCGAAGGCATGCGGCTCTATCCGGTATGCATGGTTGTCCAGAAAAAGGCAAATGTTGAATCGGGAAGCCCAGTTCAACATTTGTATCTTGGTTTGCTGAAAATCGGTGATAGGGAATGAAACAAACCGTCTGTTCACTATTATGAGTTAGGGTTGCCCTGCGGGTGTCCGTGATGAACGCTAAAAGTCATCCTCTTCCTCATCGAAGCTGCTCTCCCCGAAAAGATCCAGATCCTTGAAGTCCTCGTCGAAACCGAGGTCATCCTCTTCCTTGGCCGCTTTCTTGGGAGTGCCGCCACCCCCCCCGCCTCCGCCGCTGCTGCTGCCGGTGGCCTTCTTGGATTTCGATTTTGGAATATCGAATTCATCGAAGTCCGGATCCCATTCTTCGTCTTCTTCGACTTTTTCCCACTCGTCTGGCTCTTCCGCCACATCTTGCTCTTCATCATCTTCCTCGTCAGCACCCTTTTTGGATTTTGACGAAGCCTTTGAATCCTTTTTGGATACGGCTTTGGGAGTTTCAGTATCGTCATCGTCGTCGTCATCCTCCTCATCCGCAGGTTTTTTGGATTTGGGAGACGGTTTTGCCGATGTTTCCTTTGGTGATTGAGGTGCGGATTTCTTTGAACCCTTTTCCTCCTTATCAGATTTTGATGCCATGGTCTAATAAGATTGTTATGTAAAATTTCAGCGAAGTTTTTAATCCGCCAAATTTTTTAAATTAATTTTTAAAAAAACAAGCCCCTTTTTTATTGTGTGGCCGGAGACTTTTCACTATATATTTTCTATCAGCTGATCCCTGCCGGGGCCATTGGAAATATAAGCAACTTTCACGCCCAGGAATTTATTAATAAAATCCACATATTCCTTCATCCTGGCAGGCAAGTTATCATAATTTTTTAAAGAAGTGGTATCGGATTTCCAGCCTTCGAAAGTTTCCAATACCGGAACGATCGGCAGGCGGTTCATCTGAAAAGGCACTTCGGTGGTCTTCTCCCCGTTTATCGAATAAGCGGTGCAGACTTTCAGCTCTTTAAAAGCATCCAGCACATCAGCCTTGGTCATGATGATTTTGGTGACTCCGTTGATCATACAGGCGAATCTCAGGGCTACCCCGTCGATCCATCCACAGCGACGCGGCCTGCCGGTAGTGGCGCCGAATTCGCTACCTGTCTTACGCAGCTCTTCGCCCGTCTCATCTTCCAGCTCCGTTGGGAAAGGACCGCTGCCAACCCGGGTGCAATAGGCCTTGCTGACACCGATCACGTCCCGGATCTGCTGGGGTGCGACGCCCAGGCCGGAACAGACCCCCGCCGAAATGGTATTGGAGGAGGTCACGAAAGGAAAAGTACCGAAATCCACATCCAGCATGCTGCCCTGCGCCCCTTCGGCGAGCACTTTCTTGCCCTGGCTGATCTTATCGTTGATAAAATATTCCCCATTTACAATCTTAAATGACCGCATGAATTCCAGGGCCTCGAAGAACTCCTCTTCCCATTCGGAGATATCTTCATGAAAATTCAGCCCGTCCAGCAATTTCTGGTGCTTGAGCCGCAGTTTGATATNNACCTTTTAGCGTGGAGCCGATCTTCTCAAGGCCCTTCGAGGTCTCGGAGGCCTTGTCGAGCGCCCGGTGAGTAGGCAGGATCAGGTGCGCCCGCTGAGCGATATACAGGTTCTTACGGTAATCCACGCCGAATGCGGCTACCGACTCGCATTCCCTTTTAAGAGTCACGGGATCCAGCACCACCCCATTTCCGATCAGGTTGATGGTCTTCTCATGAAAAATACCCGAGGGTATCTGGTGTAATACGACCTTCTTATCCTTTACATAGAGCGTATGACCGGCATTAGGTCCTCCCTGGAACCGGGCGATCAGGTCATAGCGGGGCGCAAAATAATCTACGATCTTGCCCTTTCCTTCGTCGCCCCACTGGAGGCCCAAAATTACATCAACCATTCCTTACAATTTGCGTGTTACCGGATGAAACAATTGCCCGATCGGCGGTTTAATTTGTCAAAACGGGGCAAAAATAGGTGAAGAAAAAGAAATGCCGGGTATTTTTATACATTTTCAGTATCGTAGCGGGTAACAGAATGAATGCCACTCAGTTGTTTCAGCCGTTTCACCAGCTCTTCCAGTTCCTCCTTGTCATGTACATAGATCCGGATATTGCCTTCGAACAGCCCCTCTTTGGCCTCGATCGTGATCGCGTTGATATTCAGCCGGAGTTCGCCAGAGATGAGATTGGTGATCTTATTGACCACTCCCACATCATCCATGCCCACGATGCGAATCCCGGTCAGGAAGGAGATCTCCTTGTTCTTCGCCCACTTGGTCTTCACCACCCGGTGGCCGTAATTGGCCATGAGTTTGGCCGCATTGGGGCAATTGGTCCGGTGGATGGTGAGCCCCTTGCCTACCGATACGAACCCGAATACATCGTCCCCTGGAATCGGCTTGCAGCAATTGGCGAGGGTATAAACGATCCGGTCGCTGCTCTCCCCGAAGATGATCAGCTCGGCATCCTTACGTGGAATGGCCGAGGCATCGGTCTTTATTTCGGGGACCGGTTTGGGAGGTTTGGGCGCTTCCAGCCTGTCACCCAACAGGTTGAATTCTTTTAATTCCTTGAGATCGACATTTTTTACGGAGACCTGGTAGAACAGGTCCAGGGAAGAATTGAATTTATAAAAAGCCGTGAGCACGTCTATATTGTGCTGGTTATACGCGGCGCCGAAGTTTTCCAGCTTGCGCTGCACAATATATTTCCCTTCGTCGGCGATCTTTCTCTTCTCCTCTTTGAGGGCGTCCTTGATCTTGGTCTTCGCCTTGGCCGTCACGACGATACCGAGCCAATCCTCGTGGGGCCGCTGCTTGCTGCTGGTGATGATCTCCACCTGATCACCGCTCCGCAGCTTATGGCTGAGGGGCACCAGCTTGTGATTGACCTTCGCACCAATG
>PLXD01000156.1 GCA_003151295.1 Chitinophagaceae bacterium
TCTGCCTCTTTTTCCAGTTTTCGAGGATCTCCAGCATATTGGCTTCATCGGCTGCAAGCTGCTTTTCGGAACATAACTGCCGAAGGGTCTCCTGGTCATAATAGGGACGCTGATCGGTATTGGTATAGTTCAGGCCATAAGCCTTATTGGTGGGATCGATCACATCATACCGGTATAGGAGATTCACAATAAAGAAAAGGACCACGATAAAAGGGATGCTCCAGCTTTGCAAAAAATAGGAAAAAGCCCCGGACAAAGAGATCAGGATAGCGAAAAATAAAAGGATGCTGGCCGCAGCCGGTAATTGAAAGAAACGGCTGTCCATGAAGAAGCCCACAATGATCAGAAATATAAAAGCGATGAAAATAGAGAGGATGGCGGAAAAATGATGCCTGTTAAAAATATTCTCTATGAACTCCCGGCTATAATGCGACACATCCCGCACCTTTCGGATCCTGAACGGAGAATTCAGATACCATTGCACTTTGATCAGCCGGCTATCTGACAGGCGGACTTCTGAATGACGGAACTGTGATTTGAAGAGCTTTGGATTGCCGATCACCGGCTCCATCCGGCGAATAATGCTCTTGTCGGCCCGGAAGAAATACAACAGGGAGATGGCCACTGTAAAGAACAAGCCTGAGAGGAAACCGGCCGCCAGTAAAAAAATGGCCAAGGGATTCAGCAATTCCTTTTGGCTCCCGAATTGGACTGCCTTGCAAAAATAGAAGATCAGGAAGACCAGGGGAATGATGGCATTATTGATAAAGTATTTAAGAAAAGGTTTCGTGGTCGTAGCCAGAAAACGGAAATGCCTGCTGAATAAGATAAAGGTGGTGATATTCCAGCTCATGATAAAAACGCCCGTCGCCATCCCTACGATGGCGGCACTGATAGGGCTCACGTCGCCCAGGTATTCAGGCGAAAGGAATAACTCATTGGCTCCGAATGACCGCATAAATCCCCCGTTCAGTGTGCTGAAAAGAATATACCAGAAAATCAGCAGCAGCTGGAATTTTTTAAAATGCAGCAACACCAATTGAATGGGGAAAAAATGGTAAATGGTTTTAAGAGTTCGCATCATACGGTTCCAGAAAGTACTGAACGAAAATACTTCAAAATTAGTTACCGGTCCGATAGTTACCGGTCCTAACCAGGAATAACATCCATACCATTACCATAACAAATACGAGACCCACAGATTGGTGAAACAGGGCAAACCAGTCGAAAGATACCCATTTATTGGGCACGATGCCTGTGCTTGTCAATAAGGCCGCGATCCCCAGTCCGATCTGCACGCAGACCAGCGAGAGTGGCAGCCAGCGGCTTTTGCGCAAATAATCCGAAACAAACGGGAGCCGGAATACTTTTAACGTCCAGACTCCCACCCCGATAAAGATCAGGTATGCCAGGCCCCGGTGCACAAAATGTACTGCGATCTTATTGCCGAGCAGGTTTTGCAGAAAAGGGTTTTTGCCGGATAGGGCTGCCGGTATCCAGTCTCCATTAATGGTAGGCCAGGTAGATGCCGCCGTAGCGGCTTTATGCCCGGCCATCAGGGCCCCGAAAATCAATTGAAAGAATAGCAGGAATAAGAGGATCCCCGTCCATTTGGGGAGAGAGCCGGATCGCACGATCTGTTCACAGGGAACCAGCAACTGCAGCGCATACCAAAAAACAAAAGCGATTAAGAGCAGGGCAAATACAAAATGCATCGCCAGGTTGGTAGGACGGACATAGATGGCGTCGCCGGTTAGCCCGCTGGCTACCATGATCCATCCGATGGCTCCCTGCAACGCGCCCAGGAGGAAAAGGATCAGCAGCGGCCTGATCATTTCCCGCTTCAGCTTTTTTTTCACGAGCATCCAGACAAAACCGACCACGAAAACGACGGCGACCAGGCGCGCCCACAAACGATGAAACCATTCCCAGAAAAAGATGAATTTATAATCGGAAAGGGTGAAACCGGCATTGAGTAACCGAAATTGAGGGGACTGCTTGTACCTGTTGAATTCCTCCAGCCATTGATGTGCATTGAGGGGAGGCAGGAAGCCCACTCCCACATCCCACTGGGTAATGGAGAGCCCTGAGCCCGTCAGCCGGGTAATGCCGCCCAGCGCCACCTGTATCAGCAGCATAACCACCCCTATCAGTATCCATTGACCTACTACGCGAACGGAAGAAGCATCGGATTTTTCCATATCGGCGGCAAAGTTAAGGCAGTAAGATTGAATCAATGAGGAAGCTTTAAGAGCCAGCTTTAATGCGGCAGCTTTCCCCTGGTTAGACCATAGACCCAGACACCCCCGATGGCGCTTAGCAGGGTGACGATGACCACGGTAAGCCCGCTGCCGATCTGTGCGAACAGCGGACCGGGACATGCGCCGGTGAGGGCCCATCCCAGGCCAAAAAGAAGGCCTCCGATGATCTGACCCATCTGGAATTTTTTAGGGGATAGCGAAATGGGCTGGCCGGAAATGGTTTTTATATGGAACTTTTTGATCCCTTGAACGGAAAGGATTCCCACCAAGACGGCGGACCCGATCACTCCGTACATGTGAAAGCTCTGCAGCCGGAACATCTCCTGTATCCGGAACCAGGAAATGACTTCCGATTCGGTGAGCACGGCGCCAAAGACGCCGCCGACGAGAAAATACGGGACGAGGGCCATGACTCTTCGCTTTCCTGCTACTTGAAGATGTNNTTGGCCCGACGTGCATCCGCCGGCGTAGGCCGTTCCAAACCCGACGAGAAAACCGCCGACGACGATCGAGACAACGCCCCTGACGGTCAACAGCGAGGCCCACGCGAACACTTCGCGCGGCGCGAGACCGGTGAAATCATGAAGACCCAGCCGCTGCAGATCAGCCACTGTTCGAGACGACAGGCTCAGCACGCCCGGCGGCGCGACGTGCGACGCGATGACCGCGCCGGCGAACACGCCGGCGAGAAACACCAGATTCCACAGGCCCAGCCGCTTCCAGTCGTGGCCGAAGAACTCGATCCCGCACGGCGCGACCGCGGCGCACAGATGCCGGAAGTTGCTCGAGATCCCGAACGGCTTGTTGCCGACCAGGAGCAGCACCGGCACGACGAGGCCGATGAGTGGACCGGCGATGTACCAGGGCAGGGGGTGAGGCATGAGTCGATAGTCGATAG
>PLXD01000351.1 GCA_003151295.1 Chitinophagaceae bacterium
CGGATCGATACCACGACGATCGCCGGCCTGCGGAAGAAGTTCAATCGGGTGCAGATCGAGAACGGGTTTGTAAATGACGGAAGCTTCCTGGTGGCGCTCAGCCCTCCTTTGCTGGATGTTCCTGACAGCATGTTTAATCCCCTGATAACCCTCACGATGCATCATCCTTACAAAGGAGTGCAGATAAAATATACGTTGGACGGATCCCAGCCGGACAGCTCCCGCGGAGAGGTATATACGGGCCCGATCAGGCTGGACAGCACCGGCATCCTCGTGGCCAGGGCGTTTAAGCAAGGATGGCTGGGCAGCCTCCCCTCCTCGGCGAACTATATAAAAGTCATCCGGCCCGATTCGGCAGCCCTGATCAGTATTCCCGACTCGTTGTATAAGAAAATTAATCCGGCCATTCTTTATGATGGCAGCGTGGGGATGGGCAATCTGAATTCAGATGATGGCCAATGGTTCGGGTACCGGAACAAAGAGGCTTCATATTATTACTTCTATAAAAAGGACACGATTCTCCGCCAGGCTGCTTTTTATGATCTGCAGCAGCCGGAATTCGATAATTTCCCGCCGGTGAAGATCGAGGTGTGGGGAGGGATGAATACCCGGAAAATGAAGCTCCTGGGAAGCATCAAAACCGACCCCGTGAAAAAGGAAGATCTGCCGCGGGTTCTCCATCAAAAGCTGAACTTTGCACCGGCCACCGTCCGATGCCTCAAACTGGTCGCCTATCCGTTGCGCAGAATGCCTGAATGGAGCAAGAACAAGGGTAAACCGGCCCGGCTATTTATCAGCGAGATCATCCTCAATTAAAAAATAAGAAACCCTCCGAATTCCGGAGGGTTTCTGTTGGTTGGGGGTTGTTGTTATAAGAGGGTCTTTGAAAAAAGGGATAGGGGTATTATGTTTTAATGGTTCATGAGTTAATGGCTGATGAGGACCTTGCTATTTTGGATTTGTACTCCATTCGACCATTGCAGGGAATAGATGCCATTGGAATAATTAGAGGGGTTGTCCAATGCCAGGGTATTCTGTCCAGCGCTGGCTTCGATTTTTTTCTGCCAGACCGTTCTGCCGCCCATATTGACCAGGCGCAGGCTTACCAGGCCGGCGTTGGCGCTTGTAAAGCTGATGGTTGCGGATCCGGTTACCGGGTTGGGGGAGACGGATAGGTTTTGGTTGAATGGGTTACCGCTGATCCTCGCGGCTACTGTTTTACTATAGATAGGCTGTCCCGACTGATCGATCCCTTTTATCCGGTAGTAAAGAGTACCGGCGATGGTGAGCCCGGCGTTATCCGTAAAGTTGTAGAGGTGNNTTTCCTGTACGTCTACTTCCCTGGCTACTTCCCATCCGACAGCGACCATCCCGCTATTGTCATTGGCCGTAACCGAAATGAATTCTAATGGTAGGATCGTACAGGAGCTGGGGAACGTAGAGGTCTGTGATTGGGTGATATTCTGTTTGACTACGCCTGTCGAACCGCCACCAGCGCCATAGTTGGTGTTGCCGGCAGTAAGGCCACTGGGACCCGCTGCGGATGAACTGGCTGCATTAAGGGTGCCGTTTGAATAGATTATTCCGCCTCCGCCTCCGCCCCCGGGGCCATGCCGGGCTCCAAGGCCGCTGTTGCTGCCCCCTGTCCCGCCAATGGCAGTGACGGTGATATTGGCGAGGGATCCTGTTGCAATATAGAGCAATGCGCTGCCGCCTGCGCCACCGCCTCCTGACGCATCATTCAGAGTAGTGGTATTTCCCGAGGCTCCGTTCACATTGATGGTACCCGTTCCACTCACCACATTCGCCATCACGATAACGATCCCGCCTCCAGCTGCCCCGCTGCTGGAAAATCCGCCACCGGGCGTACCGGTTCCATCATTGGTCGTTCCCGCGCCTCCGCCTCCGCCCATGATCATCCTGGAAGGAGCAACCTGACCGAATGTCGAACCCTGATTACCGCCAACGGCCACACCGTCAAACCAGGCGTTTCCGCCGACACCACCGGCACCGCCATTGCCTCCGCCACCTCCGCCTGAATTATAGGCGTTGGAAGACGGCTGACCGTCTGTTCCACCACCTCCTGCGTTTGCCGGAGCGCCGCGACCATAACTTCCGTTTAAATATCCTTCATTTGCGGCGCCATTATCCAATAAAGCGCCGGCATTATTTATATATCTCGGAGTTCCGGCTATGCCTTCTCCTTTTGACCCGTTTGCCTTAACGGTGGACATCGTTCTATAATCGGTAAATGCCGAAGAATTATCTCCGCCTAATTGCCTTCCGGCACCGCCCCTGAACCCTGCGCCGGATGCATCGACCGTCTGCCCGTTTAAAAGCAGGCTGTCTACAGCATATAAAACCAGGACGCCGCCGGTAGTACCGTTCCAGACCGGCGCGGTAATCGTGGAATTCAGTTTTAAATTAAAGTAGACCGGCACACGGACCAACTGGTACCGGTATTGACCGTCCGTTGCGTAATTGGCGTTCTTATAACTGTTAACAAGAGCCGTTTGTATGTTTAAGATACCCCCGGTCAGCGGTACGGTATTCGTAGCGAGGACATATTCCATATTTCCGGCTAGTAAATTAGCGTTGTTCAGGTATCCGTTTGCAATAGGGCTGCTTACACCGTCTCCATAGGAGTTGTCATTGGAGGTTCCAATCTGGGCTCCCTGCATCTGGATCACCAGCAAAATATCCCCGATTTTGATAGCGTCTGTACCAAGACTGGCTGCTCCCAGGGTAATGGACTTAGCGCCGGCACTGACAGTAGCCTGCGATCCGGGATAAAAAGTATTCGGGTAGTTGGTAATAGAGGTGGTACCATTCAGCGGGCAAGTCTGGCCGAATCCATAAATGGGGCCGAAAAAATACCCAGCCAGGAGCATGACCAGGGTAAAATAATACCGAAAGGGTCGGGGGGGGTAGATATAGTTCATTTGGTAATAGATTAAAAGGAGTCTGTTCGTAGGATGATAATAACGAAATTGGTACCAATCTTACTACAACCTGTTAATCAGCAAGATAAACAAATCCGATCTTTGCCCTTTTTCTCATAGAGGGAACCGGTTTCCATTTTTGAGATTCCTGATATGCCGACCCATGAACCACCGGTCGTTCGATAAAAGGTAAAGGATGAAAAATTTGCATTAATAACGGAAGCATCCTGCCCGGATTGCTTTCAGAAAGGGATATTGTCCTTTCTAGTATCCTTTTATCAAAAAACAAATGGCCGGTAATTTCCGATCCCTACAACTTCATTAACAGGATTGATCAATGACATTAAGAAGAAAGATACGCAATGGATTCTTTACTGTCTATAAGGGCAAACCCTTGTATTTTTTAATCTCCTGTTAACTCATTGGTTATTAGCCATTTTTATATTTGAAAATAAACTCATTACTGCGCTACCTGGCGCCAGCTTTTGAAACGGATGCCGGTTTTTGGGAAAAACAGCGTATAATCATCAAAATTTTCAACTTCCGGGGTCCCGGAGCTTTGTGGAATATAATTTGATATTACTTTATCAGCCATTACTTATTCTATTATTCCTATTATTCAGACACCATTCGAAATCCAACAGTCATAACTGCGTAACTATTGCATTTTATATCGCCTGTTGTATTTTCAGCGTTCGTTTTATTTTTGGTTAATCAGCAAAATTGGTATAATGGAAAAATTATTCTTGCAGTCGGATCTTGCCGGTAAGACGATGCTTTTGTGGGAGAGTGGAAAACTGATCTCGGACAGAAGCGATATGGACCACCGGATAACCCTGTACAAGTTATTCTCTTTTTACGTTGAAGTATATTGCGACCTGGATTTTACCACTATTGAAGACGTCAGGATGGTCAGGTCAGTCAGGCAGCTTCTTGCCTATAACCTGTCTATTCTGTTCAAGGAGGAATGGTTTATATAGGTGAAAGTATTTCTTTTTTTCAGCGGTTCGCTTTTTTCAGGGGCTCAAGCAGGCCGGCGAGCCCGTTGATCTTAATCTCGTAAATCGTAGCTAGTAAGATGCCCAACTTGCCTTTGGGAAAGCCTTCCCGATGAAACCATTCCAGGTAGGAGACCGGCAGATCGCAGAGGAGGGTGTTCTTGTATTTTCCGAAGGGCATCTTCATGCTCACGAGGGTGAGGAGGATTTCCGGATCCGGCTGAGGGTGCTGCTGGGACTCCTGCGGGGTTTGCTGAGACATTGAGTTTTGTATCGTGAAGTTTTATTGTGAATGGCAAACATACGAATTCCCGCCTGGTTCGTAAATTGCGGGTATGGAACCGTTGCTTCTTATCATTTGTTGCTTGTTATTGATCATCGTTTTGTGGGTCCTGCTCCTGAGACCCAAAAGTGACTCTCAGGATAAAATCATTTCAGATAAAATATCCGATAGAATAGAAGAACTCCAAAACCGTTTCCGGGAGGAGCTTCGTATCAGCCGGGAGGAGACTGCTGGGATTGCGAAGGAGAAC
>PLXD01000652.1 GCA_003151295.1 Chitinophagaceae bacterium
TGGAACAATCGACCAGGTCCACGCCCATTTCTTTTAACAGGACCGATACCCTTACGGAGTCCTCAATGCTCCAGCCCCCTTCGACCCAGTCTGTGCAGGAGAGCCTTACGAATAAAGGATAGTCCGGTCTCCATGCCGGTTTAACGGCCTCTCCGACCTGCAATAGCAGGCGAACCCTGTTTTCAAAAGAACCGCCATACTCATCCGTCCGGGTATTGCTCAGGGGGGAAAGGAACTGGTGTATCAGATAACCATGTGCGGCATGGATCTCCACGACCCGGTAACCGGCTTTCAATGCCCGCGCCGTGGCGGCGCTAAAATCATCCAGGACTTTCCGGATGCCCTGTTTATCCAATACGAGCGGCGGTTGCTCGGTATCTATAAAAGATAAAGCGCTGGCTGAAACGGTCTTCCATCCAGGGGCTTTCTCAGCCAATTGCTCACCCCCCTTCCAGGGACTCGAATGACTAGCCTTTCTGCCGGCATGGGCCAGCTGGATACCGGCAATAGCGCCCTGACCATGGATAAAATCCGTGATCCGCTTCAGCCCCTCAATATGCTGGTCCAGGTAGATACCCAAATCATCAGGGGTGATCCGGCCTTCGGCCGATACTGCGGAAGCCTCCTGTATCAGCAGACCCGCGCCACCCACCGCCCGGCTTCCCAGGTGCACCAGGTGCCAGTCATTCGAAAAGCCGTCTACAGAAGAATACTGGCACATCGGCGAAACAACGATCCGGTTCTTTAATACGATTCCTTTTATAGTCAACGGAGAAAACAGCCTGCTCATAATCAATTTTGGGGGGTTGTTCGACTAAGTTAGCCAAGTTCGGTGGCTGTCATGAAAGTTATTCGCCTATGATCTATACGTTATGGCTCGATCTTCGTACCAAGAACCTTCAGAAATGCAGCGATCCATTTCGGATGACCGGGCCACGCCGGAGAGGTTATGAGATTGCCATCTACAACCACTTCCGTTGCCGATACGTTCACATATTCTCCCCCTGCCAGCGTTACTTCGGGTCCCACAGTATAATAGGCCGTCAGTCTCCTGCCTTTTACCACATTCGCCGCCGTCAGGATCTGTATCCCATGGCAAACGGCGGCAATAGGCTTGTTGAAGTGGTTAAAATGATGCACCAGGTCTATCACCCGTGAGTTAAGACGCAGGTATTCCGGTGCCCGCCCACCCACTATGCACAGGGCATCATAGTATTCGGGGTCTACATCGCAAAAGGAGAAATTCAGGACAAAGAGATGACCCGGCTTCTCGCTATAGGTCTGGGCTCCGTCGAAATCATGTATCGCGGTCTGGATCTTTTCGCCCGTTCTTTTATCCGGGCAGACGGCATGAACTTCGTGGCCGATCATGGTGAGCATCTGGAAAGGCACCATCGTCTCGTAATCCTCCGCGTAATCGCCGGTGAGGAGTAAAATTTTTTTTGTTGACATGGCAATAGATTTAATTAAAGGAAGAACAATAAAGTTAACATATACCTGGTAATTAAACACCCGGGAACGGTAAAGGATTTGTGAAGTTTTTTTTTAATTTTTCTTTAATTCGCGTGTCCTTCCTTGTCAACCTGTATATTGATAAAGGCATTGGTAAGGTGACGGAAACGGGTTCGATACCAGCGAAAAGCGGAAAGGGCTGCCGGATGACCATTTCTTTCAAAAAGATACGATAATTCGTATCTTTTCGACTCCTATAATTGGGTCTCATGTCGTCAGTAAAACCTGCTAAAAGAGGAATTCACTCTTTTTTTACATTGCTGAAACAGGCTCTCTCAGGAGAGAATATGGATTATACCACCGGCAGTATTCGCCGCGCAGTATTCCTGTTATCCGTCCCGATGGTCCTGGAGATGAGTATGGAATCCCTATTTGCCGTAGTAGACTTATTTTTTGTCGGACGTATCGGAAAGGAAGCGGTCGCTGCGGTAGGATTGACCGAGTCCGTGCTTACCATCGTATATTCCATCGCCGTGGGCTTAAGTATGGCCGCGACTGCCCTTGTCTCCCGCAGGATCGGGGAAAAGGATGAGCAGGGCGCCGCGAAGTCGGCCACGCAAGCGATCCTGATCGGGCTCGTCCTCACCCTGGTGATCAGCCTATGTGGCGCTTTTCTTGCTTCGTCTATCCTACGGATCATGGGAGCGCCCGAAGAAGTAGTCCTGCAGGGTTCTTCTTATACACGCATACTCTTCGGCGGTAATATCGTGATCATGCTCTTATACCTCATCAACGGTATCTTCCGCGGAGCAGGCAACGCATCCATCGCCATGTGGTCACTATGGATAGGCAATGGATGCAATATCATACTATGCCCGGTCCTGATCCATTTTTATGGATTACCCGGAGCCGCTATCGCTACCACAGCTGGAAGGGGAATAGGAGTTTGTTACCAACTCTGGAATCTCTTCAGGGGCAGCGGCCGGATCCGTCTTGCCAGATCCTATTTTATTCCAGACCATGCTATCATACGCAGCATCCTTCGCATCGCATGGACAGGAACCGTCCAATTTATGATCGGATCCGCCAGTTGGATCGTCATGACAAGGATCATCGCTCTTTTCGGCAATGAGGCCATTGCCGGCTACCAGGTATTCAATCGCAGCTTTTTATTTTTCATCCTGCCAGCCTGGGGCGTGAGCAATGCAGCAGCGACCCTGGTAGGGCAGAACCTGGGCGCCCGGCAGGCGGAGCGCGCCGAACAATCGGTCTGGACAGCCGCGAAGTACAACGCCTTATTCATGTTATTTGTCTCACTGCTCTTTCTGCATTGCTCGGAATCGATTGTCGGCTTTATGAACAGGGATCCGGCCATAGAAAAAATTGCTATCCGGGCCTTGCATATCGTAAGCCTCGGATATGTGTTCTATGGAGTGGGCATGGTGGTGATCAACGCATTCAACGGGGCCGGGGATACCCGCACCCCGACACTCATAAACCTCTTCTGCTTCTGGGCCTTCCAGATACCGGTCGCCCTGCTGCTGGCCATTGTGCTGCACCTGGGTCCGGAAGGAGTGTTCTTTGCGATCCTGCTCTCGGAATCGGCTGTCTCCATTACCGGGTTTATTCTTTTTAAAAAAGGCAGTTGGAAAAAAGTGAGTCTATAATTTATATATATATATTATAACCGGCCATGAATGAACCTCTCCGCCGGTTTATTGTTAGATTTATCGCGTCATTCGGCTGGAAAATGTGGCCTGGAGATAACCGCTTGATAATTAATTAGATACCAAAGGCAATAAAAAAAATTTATAAAAGGTTTTTGGACAATTAAAAGATAGATAATATTTTAGCAATCCGCCCGTTTAAGGAAGGCATCCATCGAAAAACCGATTAAGTATACATAGACTATGCATCGTAATATTTTAAATTTGAGGTTCTGGTGTTTACTGGCAGCTGTTTCCCTGCTGGTTCCCACCCTGCTACAGGCAGCCGCGGATCCCGGTAAGATCAGGGAAACACCGGTTGCGAAAAGAAACATTCATAATAGCGCGCGCAGTAACGCGCACAATAATAACAATAATAAGAACAGCGAATCTGCCCGGCTATTTGCCGAAGAGGCGAACACGCTTTATTGCGAGATTAATTTACAGGAAGTCGGACTGACCAAAAAGGCCTTTGAATATGCCCTCAAGGGTTATAAATACCTGATGGCACATCACGAGCTGAATAGAAGCAATATTCTTTCCATCTGCGATTTCAGCCAGTCTTCGCGGAATAAGCGCCTTTATGTACTGGACCTGGAGCAGAAGACAGTCCTGATCAATACTTATGTTGCGCATGGCCACAATTCCGGCTCTGAATTTGCCCGCTCCTTTTCAAACAATCCTTCCTCCCATAAAAGCAGTTTAGGTTTTTATATTACGGAACAGACTTATTTTGGCGACCATGGATACTCTTTAAAGATCAAGGGGATCGAGAAGGGCTTTAACGATAAGGCGGATGGACGTAATATCGTGGTCCATGGTTCGGAATATGTCGGAGAAGATTTCTTACGCTGGAATTCCTGCAGCGGGAGAAGCTTTGGTTGCCCGGCCGTGCCTGCGCAGGAAACGGGTAAGATCATAGAGGCCATTAAAGACGGATCCTGTTTATT
>PLXD01000661.1 GCA_003151295.1 Chitinophagaceae bacterium
AGGTCTCGCATTCGGGGATATCCACCATCATGCCCGATGCTATAGGATCGCAATCCATTCCATAAGCCTGCATGCGGGATTGTACGCCGTTTTTCGTGCACCAGTCCGCAAAAGTTTCGATGAAACGCTCCTGGAATAATTCATGCTTGGTGGTCTCAAAATCGTAGCGGACAAGGCCGATGCGCTCTTTTAGCTCCGGGGTGAAGTCGGCTCCGTATTTCTCGTTCACCGCATTGCCCATCTCGCCTACTTTGAAAAGAATAAAGGGGAACCAGGGGGCCAGGTCATAGCCTCTGCGGTGTTGGAACTGTTCGAACAAGTCACTGCACCAGTTGGCGCCTTCCAGCTCTATGCTATCCGTAAAGAAAGCCCTGAAATAATTACCCAAAGGACCCAGCCGGGCCGTCAGCTTGTCCGAGAGACGGGTAAGGTATTTTTCCACGGCGACCCCGTTATAATGATTAAGCACGGGACCACTGGCCCCGGGAGCCCCATTGATAACAGCCATAAAGCCCGTGATCTTGACGAGATAATATAATACGTGATCACCCACGGGCACATCGATGGTAAATGTATCCTGCTTTAACTTGTCATCGAGTTCGACGACCTGGTTCAGGTCCTGCATCTGCGCCGGCGCCAGCTTCAGGCCCACCAATTCCTTAAGCGGATCCTGGTATCCCGAGTCAAAAGCCGGGCTGACACTATCCAGCAATTCTTTTTTGGTAAGGGGGATGGATTGCCCGGATTGTCCGCCGCCCAGGTTCTTCGTCCCCAGGGCGATCATTTGGGTCTGCTCTTCCCGGGTAAGGAATTCCCCGCCATAAGGCCAGCCGGAACCAACGATCATATCGCAGATCAGCCCTTTCTGCCGGGCCCCTTTCAGCGCGATCTCCAGCATATCGATCCACTCATCGCTAAGCCAGGTCAGGGACTTTGTGCCGATCGGGTCGGCTTCATTGGGGAATTTGATCGGGTTGATTTCCACCCCTCCTATTCCCGCGTCTTTGAGTACATCCAGCTCACGAAGGATCTCATCCCCCGAAAGGCGATCTCCATTCCACCACCATCTGACAAAGGGCCTGTACCTGTTCTCCGGGTCCAAAAAGATCCGGTAGGTATCTTCTTCAGCAAAGGGAGAATCCATGCCAGTCAATGCATTCAGGCCCGAAGCGTTCCTTGGTCGGTAAGTTCCCGTTGCTCTTGAAAATNNCAGCCGTAAGGGAAGCCAGTCTGATGAAATCTCTTCTGATCATGATCGTGCCGGGGTTTAAATCTTATGCCAGGGTTCAGCCTATATCTGAAAGCTGTATCTGACCGAAAGATAAGAAATCCGGAACAAAAATGAATCTTATGCGCTTGGCAATGCTTCGACAGGGTTGGCAACGGCAGCCGGGGCTTGGCCCGTGGCCATTTTTTGTGCAATCATGCTGGCCGATATGAGTTGCAGCGCATGATACAGCATGAGGGGCAGCAGGAGGAGGCCCATCAGGTTACTATTTGAAAACAGCACCTTGACCATGACCGAGCCATGGACCAGGGATTTTTTCGAGCTGCAAAAAACCGCCGTGATCCGGTCTTCCCGGTTGAAATGCAACAGCCGGCAAACCAAAGAGACCAGGAAGTAGACGAAGAAAAACAGGGCCAGCATGCAGGCTGCCAGTATGACAAGCTGGATCATCCCCAAGTTACTGAACATATGCCGGGCGAAGGATTCACAGAAAGCGGTATACACGATCAGCAGGATTATCAATTGGTCAAGGTATTTAAGCTGCTTCCGGTATTTTTCAGCAAACCATCCCCACCTGGCGTTTAAGAGCAGCCCGATCGTCACAGGAACCAATACCTGCAGCACCAGTTTTATGATAATCTGTCCCAGGTTACTCACGCCCTGGGCCGGTTTTGTCACCAGCTGCATCCATAACGGGGTGATGAAAACCCCGATGATACTCGAAATACTCGCGTTGAAGATGGCTGCCGGAATATTTCCCCCGGCGATGGATACCATCACCACAGAGGAAGAAACCGTGGAAGGGAGGGAAGCTAAAAAAAAGCAAGCCAGCCAAAGCAGTTGATCATTACCATGCTGAAACAGGCCTTTTACCGATAGCAACAAAAAAGGGAACAGGATAAAGGTACTGCCGTGCACGACAAGATGCAGCTTCCAGTTGCTAAGCCCGGCCGCCAGTTTCGAACGACTCAGACGCAAACCATAAAAAAAGAAGACGAGGCTGACCCCGTAATTGGCAATTTGCGGCAATGAAAAAACGCCCCTTCCTGTTCCTCCCGCGGGATATAGGGATGCCAGCAGGATCATCCCGATCAGGGCCAGAATGAATTTATCAACTCCGAAACGTTTCAAAATTTTACTCAATTTCATGATCTGGACAGGGGTCCTTTATTGACTTCGACGCCGTTCTTCCAGACAGCTTCTATCTTGCGTGTATTTTTTATGTTTTTTTCGGGGCTTTCGCTTAATAAGATGAAATCCGCTTTTTTCCCTTTCTCCAGAGTTCCATAATGGTCACTTATCCTCAGCACGGTCGCGGCGTTTTTAGTGGCCACCGTGATGGCCTGCAGGGGTGTAAGGCCTGCTTGTACCATCAACTCCAGTTCGAGATGTTCCGAGAAACCCTGTACCCTGACGGGTGACGCCCCGGAATCGGTGCCCATGGATACCAGGATACCCGCATCGAAAATTCTCTTAAGATTGCGCAAAGCCGTTTCGAAAGCCGCCATATTCCGCTGAAAGGCGGGATCATTTTTTATTTTGGTCTGGTAAGCTTCGCTGGTGATCATTTCATAAACACCGGGCTCCAGCGCCGCTTTGAAAAATTCGTCATCGATCCAATCGGGCCTGAGGGAATAGATATAGGCATATTCATCCAGGGAGAGTGTAGGGATATATACGACGCCTTTTCTTTTCATTTCCCCGAGGAGCGCTTCATCGATGTCCTTGTCGCGTATGCTGTGGGCGATGATATCTACGCCATCGTTCACCAACCTGCGTGCGTCTTCCAAATAATAGAGGTGAGAGGCTACGCGCAGGCCATGGCTATGCGCTTCGCGAATGATAGCCTCATAGATTTCCGGTTTCATCTTCTCCATCGTACCGCCGAAATCATCTACCCACATTTTCACGACCGTAGGCCTTAGTTTCGCAAGCTCCTCGATTTGCTGTGGTACTTCGGCGGCGGAAGAAGGCCTGAAAACCGCGTCCATCCCGAATTTCGAGGGAGGGGCTGCACCCGGTACGCCGAATCCGTAACCCGCGGAATACAATCTGGCGCCGGCCAGCCAGCCTGCCTGGGAGGAATCGCGGAACCCGTCAAATAGCAGTGGCCGGTCTGTGCCCATGACCAGGATGCCGCCGACCCCGTAAGATTCATACCGGCTCAATTGATGAAGAATATTTTCGCGGGTGTAA
>PLXD01000142.1 GCA_003151295.1 Chitinophagaceae bacterium
AGCAGAAGAAGCGGAAAGCGACCAAGCCCACAAAGTGTTCAAAAGAAAAAAGGATCGGGCATAAAAAGAAACAGGGACAGGTCAAGAGTGACCGAAAAAAGATCAGGGGCGCCGAATAATATTTGCAGGCACTTCTCCCGGCAAGATCTCTTACATACAGCATCCGGGCCATTCAGGTGCCGGCAAGATCCACTCCAACACTACTCCTCAAAGCTTTAGCCAATAGCCAAAGGCGAATCAACGAAAAAATAAAGAAGATAGTATATATACGAAAGTATAAATGCGTAATAAATAAAATCTCCGCTCCTTTAAACTATAGGGCTCCGGAAGCTTCCTATATGAAATTAAAAAAAGCAGATATGAAAACTACAATCCTTTCCCGCCTTTGGATCATAATGATCATTGCAGGCGTAGGGCTGATCTTTGCCTGTAACAAGAGTTCCGTTTCGAATTCCGGTTCGGGTAATACTGCCACCGATCTGCAAACACAGGCAGATGACCAGGCTCAGGTCTCGAATGAATCCGAGGCGGTAACAAATGACGCCAATTCGGCATTGAACAGCCAGACTTCTGTTTCAGGAGCCAGCGCCGGGGAAGGTCAGGGATCCTCCGCAATTTCAACAATGGGTGTTATCCAGGTCGATTCCACGGGTACAGGCAACAGCCGGATCATCAGCGGCAGCCTCATTTGCGACGCTTCGGTCGTTTGGACCGATTCAGCAGGCCTGCGGACAATCACGATTACCTATAATGGCAGTAATTGCTGGGGCAATCGCACGCGTACGGGTGTCGTAGTGATCACTATTCCGCAGGGCGTATACTGGCGTAACGCAGGGGCGACCGTTACCATCAGTATCCAAAACCTGACGATTACCCGTCTGCGTGATAATAAGGTGATCGTGATCAACGGGACCAAAACGCTGACCAATACCAGCGGGGGCCTGCTGGCAGATCTTCCAAACCTTGATTCCATCACGCATAACTTATCAGGAAGCCTGACCATCAATTTTGCCAATGGCAGTCAACGCGTCTGGAATGTATCTAAACAAAGGGTGTTCACTTATAATGATGGCATCGTCATCACCACTACCGGTACGCATACGGATGGCCAGAATAATATGAATGTGGCGGAATGGGGAGTCAGCCGTTTCGGTGTGTCCTTCGAATCGCTGATTACCCAACCCAAAGTCATCAGTCAGGCTTGTGAATACCGGTTGGTCAGCGGACAGAACAACGTATTGAGATCCGATAATATCACTTCCCTGATCACATATGGCCTGGATGCCGATGGAAATCCTACCTCCTGCCCAGGCACCGGCACGTATTATTTCAAGCTGGTAGTCACGAAAGCCAATGGTACAACGTTCACGTATATACTACCTTATTAAGCGGCATTACCGGGTATCAAACCCTGCTTCCTAACAATATTACTTAAAAAAACCCTCCCGTTTCTGGGAGGGTTTTTTGCCTTTTATAGGACTGACCCGAAGGGATATTTATAATTTTCGGCGCGCTTTCATGGAATCCAGATGTCCTGGGAGTAGGGGAGGTCTAAAAAATTTTATGAAGTTATATCATTTCCAATTCACGAAACCGTTATGCGTTATGAGCGGGCAAAGCGGGTCATACTTTTATGGGCTATTTTATAATTTCGTGTGAATATCAACGGACTAGGAGTATTTTTGTTAAATACGCCCGTAACCTAGACCCTTTTTATAAGGCAAACGTGACGCGCAGGAGAAAATAAAAAACGGGACACGGAAGACAAAAAGATATTAACGGGTATTGGAACAAAGGTATTCATGAGACAAAGATATTTAACGAAAGTAAAAGCAGCGGCTTGAGCAGTATAAAAAAATTAGCGGGGGAAACGGTCTGGTATGGCGCAAGTTCCATTCTCGCCAAGTTCCTGAATTATATGCTGACCCCTTACCTGGCACTGAAGTTCAGGGGAACCCCGGAATACGGGGAAATGAGCCTGGTATATGCCACCATTTCCTTCGTTAATATCGGGGTGCTGTTCGGGTTAGATTATGCTTATTTCCGGTATATCCAAAGAAAAGAGGTACAAAACGACCTGTATCCCACGCTGCTCATCTCCCTTCTAACCAGTACCATCCTGATTACCACCCTGATTATCATCCTCCGGGTGCCTCTCGCCGATTACATAGACGTAGCCAAACACCCGCATTATATTACTCTTAGTGCTTTTCTAATCGCCTTTGACGCCTTGTCGGCTCTTCCTTTTGCCCGGCTGCGGCATGAGGGCAGGCCGCGGAGATTCGCGCTCATCCGGGTTTCGGGCATCCTGCTGAACATCGCCCTTACTTATTTCTTCCTGTCCGTCTGCCCCTCGTTACTGAAAACGCATCCCAACAGCATTATCGGACTCATCTATCAGCCGAAATTAGGTTTCGTCACCTATGTACTACTGGCGAATGTCCTCCAGAATTTCTTCCAATTGATCCTGTTGTCGCCACTGCTAAAGGGCTTTCGCTGGACCTTCAACTTTCCACTCTGGAAAGAGATCATGATCTATGCCCTGCCACTGACCATTGCAGGATTCGGAGGGATGATCAACGAGACCTTTGACCGGATTATGCTCGACCGACGGCTGCCCCATACCGGGGACTTCGCCGCCTACCAGGTAGGCATTTACAGCGGCTGTTATAAACTGTCTCTTCTGATCACGCTCTTCGTCCAGGCCTTTCGTATGGGTGCCGAACCTTTCTTTTTCAGGCAATCCGTAGAGGACAATGCCCAGCGTACCTATGCCCGGGTTATGAAATTCTTCGTTATCCTGGTCAGCGGCATGTTCCTGTTCGTGTCGCTTTATCTCGACATCTGGAAATACTTTATTACGGACCATTCCATGTGGGCAGGGCTCAAAGTAGTGCCTATCCTGCTGTTTGCAAATATATTCCTGGGCATCTATTATAACCTGTCCATCTGGTACAAGCTTTCCAAAAGCACCCGGGCGGGAGCTTACATTACACTGATCGGTGCGGGCATAACCCTGATCATCAACTATTTGTTCATTCCCCGCTTCAGCTACATGGCTTCCGCCTGGGCCACCTTCATCTGTTATGGCAGCATGATGGTCCTCTCTTTTATATGGGGACAGAAAGTCTACCGGGTTCCTTATGCCTGGAAGAAGCTGGTAGCCTATATGGTGATCGTCGCAATGATCTATGGGATCCATCATTTCCTGACCGGGCTTTGGAAAAATAATATGTTCAGCCTCGGGCTGGCCACATTGTTCACGCTCTCCTATGCATTTTTCATTGTGCGCGTGGAAAAAAGGGAATTTCAACGGCTTCCGGTGGTGAGGCGGTGGTTGTAAGGAGTGGCGGGAAAAACGCAAGCCTTACGCTAGGTTTTAAAGAACGGATTATGCTTTTTCTCATATCCGACCGTCGTAGGCTCTCCATGTCCCGGATATACGATCACATCGTCGGGTAAAACCCATAATTGTTCCCGGATACTTCGCAGAAGCATTTCATGGTCTCCGCCCGGCAGATCTGTCCGGCCGATGNNTTATCCCCTGAGATTACAAATCCCTGAGCCTCACAATAAAAGCCAATGCTGCCGGGGGAATGTCCCGGAATAAACAATACCTTTAACTTGTCTTCCCCCAACTTGATGAGGTCATCTTGAGCCAGGAAGATCAATTCTCCCCTGTAATTTTCAAAAGGCATGTTCCACTTTAAACCTGCCTGAGGGGCATATTCCAATACAGGGACTTCTTTTTCGTGGAGGTGAAGCGGTAAGTCGTAGGTATCGTATACGAATTTATTACCGAAAACATGATCAAGGTGGCAATGTGTATTTAACAAATATTTAGGGCTCAGCCCCTGCTCTTTTATGAACCTGGAAAGGGCACTCCTCTCATTCCCAAAATAACACCCGGGATCTATCAGGCAACAAGCATCCTTTTCATTATATAGCACGTATGTGTTTTCTTGAATGGGATTGAATTCGAAGGATTTTACGGTAAGCATACTCGCTGCATTTTAAGTGTTAAAATCTATTTTACCGATTATATGGATTGTTATAACTTTAAAAACTCAAAGATTTGGTATGCAAGTTTATCAGAATAAGTTGAAGTCAAAGGGTTTTTTTTTGTTTCTCGCAGGATTGGTCTTCTTCATAGGGCATACCGTGGCCCAGGTAAACACCGTAGAATTCGGACAAAACCGGCTGCAATTTAAAAAGTTCAAATGGAAGTACTACCAAACCAAAAATTTCAACAGTTATTTCAGTGAAGGCGGCCAACCCCTGGGTAAATATGTCGCCCAGCTAGCCGAAAAAGAGTTGGCAGGTATCGAACAGTCTGTGGAATATGGCCTGCAACGCAGGGCTAACATCGTCATATATAACTCCTTCAATGACATGGAACAGTCCAATATCGGACTCGGCACGGATTGGCAGACGACGGGCGGCATTACCAAGCTGGTCAATAACAAAATGATCGTATATTATAATGGAGATCATAATAACCTGCGTTTACAGATCAGGCAGGGTATTGCCCGTATCCTGGTCGAGAATATCCTGTTCGGTGATGATCTCGGCGAGTTCGCCACGAACCAAGCCCTGCTGGATCTTCCCCAGTGGCTGACCGATGGCTATATCGAATATGTTGCAGAGAACTGGAGCACGAAATTGGATGATCAGTTAAAATCAGCGATTCTTGGGGGTCGATACACCAATTTTTACCAGTTTGCCTTTGAAAAACCTAATTTGGCCGGCCATGCTTTCTGGTATTACCTGGCCGATAAATACAAAAAGGAGAATGTAACTTATTTCTTATATCTGTCCAGGGTCTATCGCAACCTCAACAATGCCTCGCAAAGGATCTGCAAAAAGAAGTTTAAGGAAGTCCTTAAGGACTTTATGGCGGAAGAAGAAGAAAAATATGATAAAGATATACGTGGCCGGCGCAATTTCCCCAAGGGTCTTGTATCCGTGGTAGAACAGACGAATGACCATACCGATTTT
>PLXD01000400.1 GCA_003151295.1 Chitinophagaceae bacterium
TGACGGTGATGGTCACCGTAGCGGTCGAAGTGGCGCCGCTGTTATCGGTCACGGTCAGGGTAAACACATAAACACCCTGCACCAGGCTGTTCACCACAGTCGTTGCTGCCTTAGGAGAGGCGATGGCGCCTGCCGTAGGGCCGGATGTCTTTACCCAACTATAAGAAGCGATGGAGCCAGTCGGGTCCGTCGAGGCGCCACCATTCAGGCTTACCGTATTGGTAGGCAAGGTGATCGTCTGGTTGGCCCCGGCATTGGCGGTGGGTGGTATATTGGCCGCTGCATTGACAGTGATCGTTACCGTAGCGCTTGAAGTCCCGCCGTTGCTGCCGGTAATGGTCAGCGAGAATATATAAGTACCCTTTACCAGGCCGGTGACAGTTGTTTTTGCACTGGCGGCGGTGGTGATAGTAGCATTCGTAGGCCCCGATGTCTGCACCCAGTTGTAAGAAGAGAGGGTCGTCCCGCTCGCGGCTGTGGAAGCGCTGCCATCCAGGCTTACGCTACTGGTAGGCAAGGTGATAGTCTGATTGGAGCCTGCATTGGCGACAGGGGGGGTGACGGTCGAGGCACCGGATGCATATTCCCGGGCACCGATATCATAAGCCGCGCCATGAGGCCTGGTGACGCCGCCGATATCCGTCGCTACAATAGGCTCCTGGTAGCCTTTATCAATGACCGGGCTATTCGGTAAAAGGAAGCAGTTGGTCTGGTCTACCAATACGCTCGTGATCTGCGCGCTGCTGAAAGCCCTGTTATTGCTGGTATCCGTCAGCAGATTGTTGTTGTTGAACTGGAAGATCGGATTGCTTTGATAAATCGCATCATTCCAACAGAGATTGTTCCTCACCTCGCATTTATAACCGGTGAAGTCGCCGATGATCGCCATCACGGCCGTATAGAATGCGGCCTTTTTATTCCCGGAGGTGTTATTTAAAATATGGATATTACCGCCTGTGCAAAAAGGGGGCGTAGTACCACCGGTCAGCAGGGTCGGATCCACCCGGGTATCTATCGTTCCGTAATTCCAGGAATTGAGATCGATGCAATTATAAAGGTAGCTTTCGCTTACTCCATCCAGCCCCACATTCCATATCCGCAGGATATAACCATACCCGCCGTTCCTGTAAATGCTGTGTACACGGCCATTTCCCTGAATCTGGATAATCCCTACATCAGTGGTTCCATTGGGTTGAGGGCCGGTCACATTCCAATCATGGGCATCCAGATGATAGACCGACATCCCCAGCAACTGATTACCGTCGCCGGTGCTATTACTGATGATAATATTAAAAACGGAGATGGAGTCAATTACATTTTGAAAGGAAGAGGGTGCGGCATAGCTGCCAACCATGAAGGTATTGGAATTTGTCATCCTGATATTGGCAATAGCCGTATTCACCATGAATTTGGTCGAAGCCGTTCCATTATAGGTGCTCACCAGTCCGGAGGCATCCAGGAAAGAGGATCCTATATTGGTGTTATCAAAATTGTAGAGCCTCAGACCCGTGCACTGGCCGTTTACGGTAAAATNNTCCCGATATATGCGGGCCCGGCGAAGTTCACTACGCCGCCGTTGTTGATAATGGAGATGCCGTTCAGATTTGAGAAAGTGGCGCGTTGGTAAGTTCCGGGGGTAATCGCCAGCACATCGCCTGCATTGAGGCCGTTCATGCTTGTTACGGAGAGGGTCCCGTTGCCTTTCCCGATCACAACCGTGTTCGCTTTCACTGTATTAAATGAACAGCAAACTAAGATCAGTAAAGGGAAGCAGAAAGAAAAAAACCTTAACGGGCCTGAATGGCCCTTTTGAGAGTAAAAAATTACTTTCATAGATATGGATGTTGGATTTTCAAAAATTGGATTTCACACGAACCATTGACATATATCAAAATGTTTGCCAAAACTTTTGTTTTAAGGGAGTGTTCGAGAAAATTATTATACAAACTGGGGGATTTTTACCCCGTATTTTTACTATCAAGGTTGTATTTGATCAGTGGTCAAATTTTCTGCCAAAACGAATGATGTTGAATAAATGTTGATAAGATGGAAGTTCCCAACAAAAATATACCAGGATGCACTTATCGGAAAGGCGGAATAAATAGTAGCAATGAAGAATAATGAGTTAGTCCTAAGGTGAGAAACCGGATTGAAAGAAGAAAAATGATCGTATTATTACGATGGAAATATTGAGAGGCAACCTGTAACAGGGGTCGAAATAGTTTTATTTTCCATGTGTAATTTATAAATTATTTATTTGGAAGGTATTATTTGTAATTATATTGATATTCGATACGGCCCACCAGTTGCCTTCTTTTGGTATAACAGGATTCCCTGGCTTTCAGCCCCTTTTCATTGAATTCGTAGATCCATTTCTGATATTCGTTGCTGCCTTCCGGAACGATTACCATGGAGATCGTCCTGGATTGTGCATCGTACTCAAAAATGTTATCGGGCAGAAGTCTCTGCGCCTTAGTATTATAACGGACAATATCCGTTAAATGCCCGCTTGAATCCCAATAATAATAGATAGTAGGCAGTTCCTGACGGAAACGTATTGCATGCTCTTCCACGATATTGCCCTTATCATCTTTTACAAAACGGACAAACGTAGTGTCCCCGCCATTCTTAATTTTAAGCAGGCCGGCGGGATTTCCCTGTACATCGTATTGCCAGGTGTGAAGTTCTATATCTTTCAGCTGGTTGTCCGTTTCGATAGAGGTATTTAGGATCGAGATCAGTTGACCCTTTTCGTCAAACGTGTATTCGGAGGTGCTCTGGAACGTATCACTGGTATCCAGTGTTTTTTGCAGCAGTCCCCGGGGGGAATACCAGGCTGTCAGCGAGGATTCGGTGGTCTGATCGGAGCGGGTATGGGTCGAGATACGCGCGTAATCGGCAGAAATATCCTGCTGGCAGTCAAAGCCTTCCGAAGGCTGTCCATTGCCTTCAAAGCTATTTATCCGCACACTGCGCACCTTGTTGTCCCGGAATTGCCGCCAGGTGGCCGAAGTCTGTTTTAATACGAGAAGGTCCTTATAATAATACTGTGCCTGAGATACCCGGGTAAAGCCGGCAAGGAAAACAACGAGGAAAAGGGAGAATGCGGTTAAAAATTTCAATGGACGATTCATGACCCCCAAACGAAAAAACCCCTTTTTATAATATATTGCAGGACCAATAAGTTTTATTTTTACCCGGAATCGCCGGATCGGCGTAATAAAATTGCATAAGTGTCTCATTTAAAAGAAAGAAAAGAGCAAATCTGCCTGAATTGCAAGATGGCATTATATGGCCGGTATTGCCATCAGTGCGGGCAGAAGAACCTGGAGCCGAAGGAGACGGTGGGACACCTTGTCCTTCATTTTTTTAACGATGTGACGCATTTCGATGGCAAGTTCTTCAGCACGGTAAAATATCTTTTACGGAAGCCGAGCTTTCTTTCAGCGGAATACACGGTGGGGCGCAGGGCGCGTCTGAAACAATCCATCGTGCAGTTTAAGGACGAACCGGACAAGCCGCAATATATGAGTCTTCCGGAGCTTGCAAAGGAGAGGGACTCGCTGGAGGATAAACTGAGAGGGGAAAACGACGAGGGCGACCGGGAAGAGCTCAGGGATGAGATCGGTCACCTCGGTATTGAAATGGCTTTCATCAAATAGGCCTACGGGGATACCAGTACCCGGAAATTTACTGGCTATGCGGGGTTTCTACAGGCAGGGCTGGGGAAAGACCGTTCTTAGGTATTTGTTGGTAAGTTTGCT
>PLXD01000614.1 GCA_003151295.1 Chitinophagaceae bacterium
TTAAAATATGATCAAATAGAATTAAAACAAATATTGGATTCCTCAAAGATCAATATTCTGCTGATTGAATTTTCTGAGAGAAACAACCGATATCTTTTGGAAGAATCAGGCTATGGTGATAATATAGTTAAAGCCCAAACTTATAATAAGGAGATATCAACAAACAATGACATTGTTTCAGGTTCAGATATAAAAGCCCCCGTGCTTAAAGCTGAAAAAATGACGCCTCAGAACATAAAATCACAGGTTTTTGAGTTTATCTTTAATAAGAAGATCAATACCAATATAGAATCCAATATCTGGGATATTACATTATTTACTCCAATAAAAGAGCTTAAGGCAGATATCAATTATAAGTTGTTTAACTCCGTTGATGATAATACAAATGTCGCGGTATCGGAAGATGGTAAACAGCTCTTGTATGAACCGACTATTGATACGTCAAGTAATATGAGTTCATTTAAATATCTTTCTGATTCGGAGACAGATACTTTGATCGATAAATTGAACGCAATGTATTCAGAGGGAAAAAAAATGGGATTTAAAAAGATTTATTTAACAATCATTCCCAATCCCGTATCAATATTAGAACCAAACTATAACGGGTTAGGGTATAATGAACTGCTTCACAGGGTAGAAAGTTCGGCCAAATTACAAATACCTTATATTGACCTTGAGCCTGTTTTTAATCAGTTAAAGGGTGCCGTATATTTAAATTCGGATTCTCACTGGAATTTTAAAGGAGGATATATCTGGCTTAGTAAATTTAATGCTGAACTTGAAAACACGATTAAAGAAAGCGAAACGGCTGGCTCTCCACATCAATAGTATACCATGAAATACATCCGAATGCCGATCGAGATCGAATCCCCGGAACAGCTTGGCTACGATACGATCCGCTATAACTTATCTGAAAGTTCCTATACCGATACGCTATTGAAAGACATGAGGATCGATCTCCGGGACCTGGGGGAGCTGACCCTCTGTTATGGCGATCATGCCGGGCACCCGGGCCTGCGGGAGCTGATTGCGACCCAAAGCAGCAGCCTCTCGGCGGCGGATGTCCTGCTGACGATCGGAGCCGCGGCAGGACTCTTTATCATCGCCACCTCCCTGCTGGAGAAAGACGACGAGATGATCGTGGTGAGGCCCAACTATGCCACGAACATCGCGACCCCGTTAGCGATCGGCGCAATCGTAAATTATATCGACCTGCGCTTCGAAGACGGATTCCGGATCGATATAGAAGCAGTAAGACAGGTCGTCACCAACAAGACGAAATACATCTCCGTCACCCACCCCCATAATCCCACCGGAGCCTGCCTGACGGATGCCGAGATGAGGGCACTGGCCGGTATCGCAGAGCGGTATGACACCTGGCTGCTGGTTGACGAGACCTACCGGGATATGGTCTTTGGCGACAAATTGCCCGTCGCCTGCGAATACTCGGACCGGGTGATCAGCGTTTCCTCCTTCTCCAAGACCTACGGCCTGCCCGGGATCCGGATGGGATGGATAGCCTGCAGGAATGCATCCATGATGGAGACCTTCCTGGCCGCCAAAGAACAGATACATATCTGCGGCTCCCTGCTCGATGAAGAACTGGCTTATCGCTGGCTTCAGCAGAAGGATCGTCCATTCGAAAAGATTCAAAAAGACATCGCCGATAAATTCCAGATCCTGAAACAATGGATGAGCGCACAGGACGATCTCGAATGGATAGAGCCTCGCGGCGGCGTCGTATGTTTTCCCCGCATGAAAAGGCCGGCGGAAATAAATATCGACAGGTTCTACGAGACCCTCCTCCATAAATACGGAACCTACACCGGCCCGGGCCACTGGTTCGACAGCCCCCGCCATTATATGCGCATTGGCTATGGATGGCCGACTCGGCAACAACTCCGGGAGGGACTCGACGCCATCACGAACAGCATCCGAGAGTCAAAGAGAGCCTGACTGGATCCGTATGAATTCCCGGCGTAACCATTTCTTTATACATTTTTTTCTGGTAAAAGTGGGGGATTAAAAAAAAGATAGTTACTTTTGTTTTAAGTACATCAAATGCGGTTATTCATGCTACGACAAATTTCAAATACAAATTCAATGAAGGCGTTTAGTCCGGTGCAGGACTATACAGTCGGGGGGGCATGTCGAGCTGCTTGGAAGAACTAGCAAAAATTCATTCAGCATACGAAGCCCCCGATAATCGGGGGTTTTTTTATGCCCAAAACAATAGCCATGAATGTAAATTTAACATGGAGGAGAAAAAGGAAATCCCTGGCTGACAATCCACGGGAGAGCATCATTTCCGCAGACCACACAGACCACAAATGGGAGCTGTACAAAGCGGTGATGGTGGCATCCCTATCCGAAGGGGGAGGGCCCGCAGACGCATCGCGTCGGGTGGCATGGCTCTCGCTTAAATCGCTGATTCGGAAAAACGACCCCGAATTCGTGGCGAAGCTGGCGATCTATATGCTGGAGCAAATGCATAGCCGGGAAATCTCTTTTCTGCTATCGGCCGCGCTTGCCGTACAACCGGGCCAGGGAGCCGGGGTTGCCGCACTGACCGAACGCATCCTCCAACAGCCTGCATGGATTGCCGAATGGCTGGAGGGCTATGCCCGGGTTTACCAGGATCATCATGGGAAAACATTCAACAGGCCCGGCCGGCAACTGGTAAAAACCCTGTCGCCGGTGTTCAACCGCCTGGATGAATTCCAATATACCCGCTATGACAGGCGGCAACAGGATCAATTCAGGAAGGCCCTGGTGCTGGTCAAGCCTGCTGCGAAAGATCGCCCCCAGCAGGCGCTGTTCGGCAAGATCCTCAAGGATCAGCTGCCGGCACGCAGGGGGTGGCAGGAAGAGCTCGATGCCATTCGCAAGCAGCACGATGACAGCCCGGCGTTGAAACGGACCGCCCTGAAAAATAAATGGGAAGCATTGATCTTGTCCTGGAAAATATCCTACAACGACCTGTTGGATCAGCTTCCTGCCATCTTGCAGGCCGGCGTGAGCGGCAAGGCATTACAGCTGCTCGCCCAATACCTGGGAAATGCCGGCGCCGTCGCGAAGAACGGGCGACTGGCATTCCGTTACCTGGAAGCTTACCGGAAGGTCCGGAGCTCAGGGCATCACCGAACGGGCCCCCTCCTCGAAGCATTTGAAAAAGCCGCTATCCTGAGTGCCCCGAATATCGGGGGTTTTACAGCCGATACCAGGGTATTGCTCGCAATGGATGTCAGCAACAGCATGAAAAGAGCCGTGGAGGAAGATAGCAGCGTGGATCGTTTCGATATCGCCCCCTTGCTGGGGATGTCCTTGCAGTACCTGTGCAGCCGGGTGACTACCGGTCTTTTCGGCAATACCTGGAAACCGGTCAGCCTGCCCGGGAAAAATATGCTGGGGGAACTGGATGCCTTCCAGGCCAGGGAGGGAGAAGTGGGCTATGCCGCCAATGGATACCTGGTGATCGGGGAACTGATCCGGAAGAACCTGGTCACGGATAAGATCCTGCTCTTTACGGATTGCAGGTTATGGAATAACCGGCAGCCCAACCAGTCTCCCGGTATGGATATCGCCCGGCTCTGGAGGCAGTACAAACAAATGGCTCCGCACGCCCAGCTCTACCTGTTCGACCTGGCTGCCTATGGCAGTAGTTCGGTGGAAGTATTGCCGGATGACGTATACCTGGTGTCCGGCTGGAACGACAGGATCTTTGCCGTGCTGAAGGCCTTGGAGAAGAGCATGTGCGCCGTGGAATGCATCGACTTTACCATTTCTTTTTGAAGTCTCCCTTCGAAAAATACTTTTCGATCAGGCAATATAGTAAAATGAAGAAATACCGGCTTCCCATCTCCCTAAGCTTCAGATTGGAAACGCCGTGTTTCCGGTTGGTCCAGGAATTGGGAACGACCGCATAGCTATATCCCCTGATGATCGCTTTGAGGGGTAATTCGACCGTCAGGTTAAAATGAGGAGACATAAAGGGTTTCAAGCCTTCTATGGTCTCCTTTTTATATAATTTAAAGGCATTGGTCGTATCGTTATAGGAGATCCTGAACAGGATCTTGATGATGAGATTGGCAAGCCTGTTCACGATCCTTTTATATTTCGGATAGTCCACGACCTTAGACCCCCTCATAAACCGGCTGCCGAATACGCAGTCGTATTTGCCCTCTACCATCGTCGTGTAAAATTTGATCAGGTCGTAGGGAGAATACGAAAGGTCGGCCATCACGATCGCCACGCAATCGCCCGTAAAATTTTCCAGCCCCTTGCGGATGGCATACCCGAAGCCATTCGGCCCTTCATTGGTGATATACCGAAGCGTGGTGATCTTCGAGGCCAGTTCTGCCAGGACTTCCAGCGTATTGTCCTTCGAATTGTCATTGATCACCAGGATCTCATGGTCGATCCTGATGATGGACAGGGCCTCATCGATCGCCGTAATGGTTTCCGGTAAGGATTCGGATTCGTTGTATGCAGGGATTACTATGCTTAGTTTCATCCGTAGGTTTTGTCTTTTACACTCTTTCTATCATATTGTCATGCATTTCGACCAGGGTCTTTTCCAGGTCGTATTTCCGTGTCCATCCCGGGTAATGCTCTTCGAACCGGGAGGTATCGCTTATCCACCAGATATGATCCCCGATCCGGTTCGTCTCCGAATAGCTGTAGTTCATCTTCCTGCCGCTGATCTTCTCGCAGACCCCGATGGCTTCCAGCATCGAGCAATTTGAAAACCTTCCCCCGCCCGCATTGTAGACTTCCCCCTGCCCGGGATCCTGGTAAAAATGCCAGAACATATTGACCAGGTCGTAGCTGTGGATATTATCCCTTACCTGCTTGCCTTTGTAACCGAATATCGTATAGTGGTCACCGGTAATGGCGCAACGCATCAGGTAGGACAGGAAGCCGTGCAACTGTGCGCCGCTATGGTTGGGTCCCGTGAGGCAGCCTCCCCTGAATATGCCCGTATTCATACCGAAATACCTTCCGTATTCCTGGGATAATATATCGGCGGCGACCTTCGATACCCCGAATAAGGAATGTTTGGTATGATCGATGCTCATATGCTCATCGATCCCTTTTTCAAAATACGGATGCATACGATCGATCTCCCAACGCGTGTCGAGTTCGACCAGGGGAAGGCGATTGGGCGTATCCCCATATACTTTATTGGTAGAAGTGAAGATGAATACGGCCTCCGGGGAATGCAGACGGGTCTGCTCCAGCATATTGAGCGTTCCATCCGCATTGATGGAAAAATCGGTATAAGGCTCCTTCGCAGCCCAGTCATGGCTGGGTTGTGCAGCCGTATGAATGACCAGTTTGATATCCTTTCCATATTCGCGGAAGATATTTCCGATCGCTTCTCTATCCCGGATATCCGTGGCATAATGCGTGTAATTGCTTACGCCCGCCTGTATCCGCTGCTGATTCCATTCGGTAGAGGCTTTCTCGCCGAAGAAATATTTTCGCTGGTTGTTATCGATGCCGATGATCCTGTCAAACTTGTCCGCCAGAAAGAAGACCGCTTCGCTTCCGATCAGTCCCGCAGACCCCGTTATCAATGCAATGTTCATGAAAGATGGTTTATTGAAAATGCTTCTNNATCCAGGACCGGCCTGAGCAGGGCTTCTTCCTTTCGTATCCAATCGAATATTTCCTGTAAAGAATCGGCAAGCGGAATCCTGGGCGACCACCCGGATACCGCCTGGATCCGGGTATTATCCGTAATATAGATCCTCAGGTCCGAAGGACGATTTTCGGCGACGGAATGGATGGGAATGGTGTTCCCGGTAATATGTTGACAATGAACGGTCAATTCCTGCAGGGAAGCGCTGGAGAAATTCCCGCCCCCTGCATTAAAGGTCTGCCCATTGACGGTATTCATATTGTCCATCTGCCATTCGATCAACCGGTACAGATCGTCGATATGCAGGATATCCCGGACCTGTTTGCCTTTTCCGCCATACCCGATATAGCTCAATTCCCTTTTCCAATAATGCCGGGCCAGCCATAGGACCACCACTCCCTGGTCAATCTTGCCCATCTGATGGGGGCCTGTAACCACCCCGCAACGGTTGATCACCGATACCAGGCCGAATTGCTTATTAAATTCTTCTATCATNNTCTGTAGCGCCATATAGGGAGCGGTAACCGCCGATTGCGAATTGCTCGCTGACACCCTTTTCGCTTAGCCCCGGCAAGGATTGTTTCGGGGAAAGGGCAAAACGGGTCTCCGTTTCATGATAAGCTGCGGATTCCAGCGGTTCTATCGGGTAGACCCGGCTGGTCGACAAAAATAGGAACTTCGCCTTATGTTCCAGTGCCAGCTGCAAGGTATTCAGGGTGCCGGAAAAATTCGTATTGATCAGGTATTCTTTAGAGAGTCTCCCATCCCCCCCGGCCAACACGGAGGGTTCGGCGGCTGCATCGATAATGAAATCGAGGGGAAAGCGGATATCCAGGTCCTCCCTGCAACGGATATCTCCGTGTATGAATTCGACCCCGGCCGCTTGCAGGCGCGTACAATTTATCTCCGAACCCCTTCGTTTAAGGTTGTCCAGGGCAAAAATGCGGTCATCCGGATGTGCTTTTTTGCACTTGATTGCCAGATTGGAACCGATAAAACCACATCCGCCGGTGATTAATACATTCGCCATTGCGTAAAAATAAAGAGTTTAGGTGAATTGACCCTTTTTACGGCAGAACGGGCCAGAGGACCTGCGGCAAAGTATCTTTTAACATTTTATTGAAAAGCAGCGCCCCGTTGTAATTCAGATGGCTGGTATTGAAATAGCAATCATCCGGGTAAAAATGGTGGCTATAATTCAAAACAGAGACATTCGGGAATCCCGCCAGCCAGGAGAAATAATGCAAGGCATCGTCATAATTTTTATACTGATCGAAATAGGACGGGTGAAAAGGCGGGATCACGATAATAAAATGGCGTTTTGGATGATTGCGGACCAGGTTGACGAACCTTTTTTCCAGGACGCTGTCATTTTTAAACCAGGTCGGCCAACTTCTTCTTTCCGCGATCAGGTCGGCGAATTTCTCTTTGGTCAGTACATTTTTTTCAATGCTGGCCCCCCGTTCACTGTATTTCGTCAAATTGATCCGGTCGGTCAGATAATCCTTCACATACCATTCATACTGACCGTAATATTTGATAAAGGGGATCTTATAATAGGGCCTGTAGGTGTTCCCGATTAATTTTTTGACATCGGGATCATTGCTGTTCAATATATAATTATTCGGCTCTCCAAGGCTGTATGTGAATCCGTCCAGTGACAGGACCAGGAGAATATTAGGATTTTTCTTTACCTTTTTGCACTCCTGTTCCAGGAAGAACAACAAGACATCGTCCCTGACCCCGGATAATCCGTAATTGAAATATTCGGGGCCTAACAGGCTGGGTATAAAAGCCCCTTCCGCCGTAGAGGGGCCGAAAATGGGTATCTCGCCGGCATCGGTGAATTTTAAGATCCTGTTTATCTTATAGCTGCCGGACGATTCGCTGTGAAGGATGATCTTCCTTTCGAAAATATACTGGAATGACAATGCCAGAACGATCACCACGCCTGCAAAGAGCAGGGTATTGATCAAATGCGATCTTTTAAAACTGGAAGTAGATGAAGGTCCTGGATACATCTTTGCTAAGGATTATTATTGAGAAAAATGCAATGATCGAAAATGCGAATGTCAGCCTGGATTTATATAGTTTATTGATAAAATAGAACGAGAAGATCACTAAAAAGGATAGTAATAAGTTGAGAGGTCCTTTTTCCGCGCATAATTGCGTTAAATTGAAGCTGAAATGGAAGGAGAATAATGTTTTAAAGACCAGCTTCGTTTTGCTGAAGGTGCCCGCCCTGAAAAAGACCAGCGCCAGGCATACGAAAGAAAAAGTCAGCAGCTGGCTTATCGGATTGTACAGCAGGCCAGGTATCTTTTTTGAAAGCCTGACCCGTGTTTTTTTGGTCAGGAACTCATAGCTGACGGCCGCGCCATGCACGAATCCATAGATCAGGAACGGCCAGCCGGCCCCATGCCATAAGCCGCTGAGTAAAAACGTGATGAGCAATGAAAAGAGGACGGCCCATTTTCCCCAATCCCTTTTGGCGACGACGATGGGTGTGAACAGGTAGTCGTTGAACCAGGAAGAGAGAGAGATATGCCAGCGGCGCCAGAATTCCGTAACGCTTCTGCTCATGAAGGGCCGGTCGAAATTCTTCATCAGGTCGTAACCCATGACCTTGGCTGCCCCGATGGCGATGTCGGAATATCCTGAAAAGTCGCAATAGATCTGGAAGGCGAAGAAGAACAGGGCGATCAGCATCGAGACCGAATTGGCATGTTGAACGTCTCCATAGACGTTATCCACGTAGACCCCTAACCGGTCGGCAATGACGATCTTCTTGAAAAAACCCAAAAGCATCATCCGCAGTCCCGCCAGGACCCTGTCATAGTCGAAATATTTCTTTTCATGGAATTGATACAGGATATTTTGCGGCCTTTCGATAGGTCCCGCCACCAACTGGGGATAGAACATGACATACAGGGCGTAAATGCCGAAATGTCTTTCCGCTTTGTGGTTTCCCCTGTATACTTCGATGGTATAACTCATCGCCTGGAAGGTATGGAAGGACAATCCCAACGGCAATAATATATTCAGGTAGGGGATATGATTTTTGAATCCCATTAAACCAGCGAGTCCTGTGATATTGTCATTGAGGAAATTGTAATATTTGAATACGGCCAGTATCCCGATATTCGCGATCAGGCTTAGCACGAGATAATGCTTCCTGACCCGGGGATCGATGGCCGATTCGATTTTCAACCCGGCATAATAATCGATGGCGATCGTGAAAGCCAGTATTAAAATATACACGGGTTTAAAGAACATATAAAAAACGCAGGAGGCAAAAAGCAGCAGGAACCATCTGAACCTATGGGGAAACAAAAAGAACAAGACCGTGGTAGCAACAAAAAAAACCAGGAATTCTACCGAATTAAACAGCATAATTTAATTTTCTATTAATTCTATTAAATGCATTTCCCGGGTGTAAAGGAATGCGCAGTCTTTATGATCGAATGCTTCGGAGACAAAGCGGTTTACCAGGTAGAAGCCTTCTTCCTGCAACTGCTCTATCACGGCGGGAAGGCCGGTCACCAGGTAACCGGTATGATAATAGGGATTCTTGCTTCTAATTATTTTTTTTAAGGCTGGATTTTCGCCCAGCGGCTCTACCAGTTCCAAAAATACGCCGGGCGTTGTTTCTATAAAACAAACCCGGACCTGCTGGTTTGAAACGGTGATGATTTCCGACGCCTGTTTCAAACCAAGGATATTGACATAATTATTCAGGCTCTCTTCGATATTTTCCGTCAGGCAGCCTACATGGTGCAGGCGTAGTTTCTGGAGTAGTTTCATGGTTACCTGGAGTTGAGTTTGCCCTGGATGCTCCGGCACATTTCCCCGATGTTTTTCCAGGATTGTATTTCGCTGGAAGTGAACCGCACGTTAAAATGTCTTTCTATGGCTACCACCAGTTGAATATGGTTCAGGGAATCCCATTCCTCGATATCCATTGCGGTGGTATTTTCAGTCAGGGCGATGGATTCATTTTCCAATACGTCTCTAAAAATCACGTTGAGCTGTTCGATTATTTCTTCCATGTTCGTGGTGTTATTTATTTTTTGGTGATAAAGGCCGCATACAGCATGGCCACTTTGTATTTCTCGGCCCTCTCCTTTGAAACTTTCTCCGAATAAATGCCGATTTCGTCCGTCACTTTAAAGCCGGCCTGGTCGATTACGTTCCGGATGTCTTCCGCATTCGTAAACAGGTAGATATGATCGATCGCCGGGGCATTGGTCGGCGTGGTGATGAATAGGGTGCCATCGTCCTTGAGCAGTTCTCCCAGCTTTTTGAGCAGGGCCACGGGGTCTTCGACGTGTTCCATGACCTCTCCCATCGTGATGAAATCGTATTTCTTCTCCGCCGGTACCTTGAAAATGTCGCTCAGCATATAATTCACGGAGCTATTCCCGATCAGCGAACGGGAGGCTTCGATCGAAGTGGGGCTGATATCGATCAGGTCGAATTTTGTCCCGGGTTTCAGCACCGATATGGCCTGGGAGATATAGAGCCCGTGGCCGCCGCCCATTTCCAGGTAGTGTTCGATCCGGTCCTTGAATTTGGGCAAATTATCGGTGAAATAATTGAGAATGGCATAATGGTGACCCCAGAGGAACTGAGAAAGAAGCAGGCCGTTCATATAATATTCCATCACCTCGGGATTATTGTACACCCTTTTATTCACTTCATCGAACGATTTGCTTGTATATTCCCCGGTCCTTAAAAAATGCAGGCTTTCGAGCCTGACGTCGGCGATCATTTTCAGGTAGCAGTCGATCCCGTAATCCAGCGTTTTATCTTTCTTCTTCAAATAGTCGGCGAAGCGATCGGTGAAGAGGTCGGCTTTCTGGTAAAACGCATCGTCGAATCCTGCAAGGTCTTTATGGATCTTCTTGGAATGTAAGGGGTCCAATGCTTCAATTTTTGAAATAACGTCTTTAAACACACCCATGCTATTTGTTTTTTATGAAAGTTTTTCGCTCTTTAAAATCTGCAATCGTGAGGACATACCCCTCACCGTCCCGGGAGAATCCCAGGTCGGAGTAATGGTTTTTGACCATTCCATTCTTCGGGGTGGCGATATATTCCCCCACCAGTTCTGAACACCCGTGACTCCGGGCGATGCCGACCATCGTATTGAGGACAAAATTTTCCATGCCCCTTTTCAATACCCTGCAACTCATGATCCAGGTATCCACGAATAATGCCCGGTCTCTCTTTTGGAGGATGATAGCGCTTATCAGTCCGTTATCACCAAAGATATCCTGCAAAGTAAATGAAATTGTAAAATAATCCTTGTCGGTGGCAATTTTCCCGGTTTGCTCTTCCGTATACCGGACCGTTCTCAGATTGAACTGATTGGATCTCTGTGAAAGCTGGGCGATCCTTGGAATGGTGAAGGCATCGAACGCCCGGACCTCGGATCGCATCTGCAAACTGTCCAGGAACTCGTCCTCATTCAAATAGCTTTGCTGGAGTGTCGTCCTTTTGGCTTCGACCTGGTATTGCCCGGTCCTTTCCCGGTCTTCTTCGGTGAAGGAGGCCGTCTCGAACAGGTTCAGACCTTCCAGGAAGACCAGGTATTCCGAAGGGTCCTCCGGAAGAGCAGGGACCGTGATGTCGGGGATAGCCTGTTGGACCATGGTTCTTTCAAAAGGGTTATCGTCGAGGAAGACCATGGAGTCGAAGGATATATTGAGGACGCTTTGAATATGCCTGATATTATCGACCTTGTTTTCCCAATTGGCTACAAAGATAGCTATATCGTTGAGCCTGAGGACCATATCGGGATGATTTTCAAACGGCTCCCGGGCGATCTCTTCGGTATTCTTACTGCAAACGGCGAGGAGGATGCCCCTGTTTTTGAGCTCTTTTACCCAGCGCTGGAGGCCGGTGAAGGCCTTGCCGATGCCCAGGTCCCCCACCTGGATCCCTTCGATCCCATCGTCCCCGATGATCCCGCCCCATACCGTATTGTCAAGATCCAGGATCAGGCATTTTTTAAACCTCCCGGCAACCGCCTGGATGACATCGTGCAAATTTTTAACCAAATCAGGCAAGATGTCAAGGCCGAATACCATATCGGCGTTGATATACAGCCGGGAATCGAAGCTGTTGACCAGCCCCCTACGGTTTATAATGCTGCTAAAATCGGCCAGGAACAGCCTTTTGCAGGTCCTGGACAGGTCCATTAAGCAGAGATTCAGGTATTTCACCTGGTAGGGGAAGGAAGATTGCAATTTGGTCGAGAAATTGCCGAAAACGTTGTCATTTAATTCCGGGAAGGTATTGGTGAGAACCGTACAGTCGATCCGGGACAGGATCGTATCGTAGAGGTATTGGGTATGGGCCGCCTGCTTTTGGGCAAAGCCGGCTCGCTCTTCGGGCGGCGTTTTGTAGAAATCTTTTTTCAGTTTTTCGGAACTCCTGAGGATGAGGGCATATTGAGGCTTATATTCGTAAAATGGGGAGGATGGGTCGAGTATCTGCCACTCAATCTGGTTATAATCGGCTTCGAAAATTTCATAGTGTATCCTTTCCCCGATTCCGTATCCTTTTAAGGCCTGTACCAGGAATTGCGAGGCGAAATCACAAAGAACAGCCACTTTGATAACCGTAAATCCTTCGACCCCTTTTTTTAAATTCTTCTTTAACCCCGAAAAATCCATTTATTCAGTATTTCAAGCGCGCTAAAGTAGCTATTTTTTTCCAAAGGGTGATCCGGTGGATGGAGGGATAAAGAGGGCGGCATGAATGAGCAATTCAAGCATTTGCATTTCAAAATCTCCTATCTTTGCATCGCAAGAAGTAAAAGGGGCGTAACCTAAAAGTTTTGTAATCCTGTGAAGAATAAGACAAGAGGTCAGTTTTTATAAAAAATATGGAAAGGGTATAATGGGTAATTCATCGAATACTCACTTATACCCTTTTCAATTAACACATTTTCAATCAGTTACTAAAAAAACGATGTGACTGAGGGGGCGAAGCTATGGTCGTGAATAAAAAGAAATGGTATGCCGTTTACACCCGGCCGCGCTGGGAGAAGAAGGTGTTTGGCCGCCTGCAGGAAAGCGGAATAGAAGTATATTGTCCTTTCAACAAGGTCCGTAAAAAATGGAGCGACCGGATAAAGCTGGTGGAGGAACCTTTGTTTAAGTCTTATCTCTTCGTCAGGATCGCCGAAGAAGAACAGCCGGCCGTAAGAATGGCGAGTGGGGTGGTGAACTTCGTATATTGGTTGGGTAAACCGGCGATCGTCCGGGACAAGGACATCGAGACGATCCGAAAATTCCTGCATGAGTATGAAAATGTGCAGGCGGTTCCCCTCGAACTTACGGCGGGTACAAAGGTAAAGATCCGGCAGGGCGTCTTTATGGATAAGGAAGCCAGGGTGCTGCGAACGCAGCATAAGAAGATACAAGTGATCATCGAGAGTATCGGGTATTCCCTGGTGGCAATCGTCGATAAATCGAATTTGGCAATGATCTAAATTCAGTAGTTTTGAAATAATTATTTTTAAAATATGAGTATTCGTTTTCGTGTAAAGAACCTCTTTTCCCTCTACACACCCATCTTAGCCATGCTGCCCTCCCTGATGGTATCCTGCACAAACACCAAACACCTGACCTATCTGGAAGGGAAGTTCGATACGGCCCGGCTCAGCCAGATCCATATCCCCGAAGCTATGATCCAGCGTGGCGATCAGGTCAGCATCGCCGTATATAGCGATAACCCGCAGGCTTCCGCCATTTACAATCAATCCCAGGCAGGGATTGCATCGGGCGTGGGATCAATATCCGGCGGGGTCGGGGGTTCCGGTACGGCGCCTGCTTCTTCCGCCGGCGGATCTTACCTGGTGGACGACCATGGGAACATAGATTTCCCCAGCCTGGGGCGTTTGCATATTGAGGGCCTTACCCGTGACCAACTGAATGATACCCTGAATGGGAAATTAAGCGAATACCTGAAAAACCCATACTTCGTTATTCACTTCCTCAATAACCGGTACACGATGCTGGGGGAAGTAGCCAAACCCGGCATCTACAATATACCCGGCGATCATATCAATTTGCTCGAAGCGCTTGCCGTGGCAGGGGACTTGAGTTTGTACGGCAGGCGCGATAGTATCCTGGTAATCCGGGAAGTGAATGGGAAAAGGGAATTCGCCAGGCTGGATATCACTAAACCGGAGATCATGGCATCCCCTTATTTTAATCTCCAGCAAAATGACCTGGTATACGTTGTGCCCTCCAAGAAAAAAGCAATCGCCAATGACCAGATCACTAGCCGTAATATCGGCATTGCGGCCAGCCTTCTTTCAATTTTAGTGATCTTGATCACCGTTTTTAAACTATAAATCATAGACTCTTTATGTCTGAACCAGCCAATAGTGCATTCTCGGGGGATTTGTTGAGCGAGGGCGCAAACAAACCGATCGGCGCCCGCGAGTTCGTCCTGCGTTATTTAAAATATGTGCCCTGGGTGGTCGTCAGCGTGGCGCTATTTATGTTCATCGCCTTCCTCAAACTCAGGTGGTCCGTTCCTATTTACCGGGTACAGTCATCCATGCTGATCAATAGCGATCATTCCGTTGGCGGAAACGACCAACGCCTGGGGGAGCTCTTCATGAACCAGGCCCCGTCCAATATGAACAATGAGATAGAGATCCTGAAGTCCCGTCCCCTCGTACGACGCGTGGTCCGCGACCTGGGCATTGAGAAACGATACTTTAACAAGGGCAAGGTGCGCTCTTCCATGCTTTACAACTCGGAAGCGCCCTTCCAGATTGATTTTCTTCGCCCGGGTGAGCCTGCCAACTCCTTGACAATCGATGTCACAGTAATGAACGAGCGGGAATTCACGCTTTACAAATCGAAGAAGCGCTACCATTTCGGCGAACCCTTTCCCGCAGGCGGGACTACCTGTGTACTAACGAGCAATCCCAATAACCCGCTGATGGTTTTCACCGAACAGGAATTCCAGGTTGTCTGGATGCCCATTGCATCCGTCGCGGATGAAGTGATCGCCAGCCTCAAGATCGCCCCGGCGGCCGAATATTCCACAATCCTGGGCCTCACC
>PLXD01000283.1 GCA_003151295.1 Chitinophagaceae bacterium
CCTTTCTGAATGTTCATTTCAAAGGTCTCTGTTTCCTTACTCAGCAGACCCTGACGATGATGAATGATAACGGAGGCGTGGTCTTCATCACGGCCGCCGACACCCGCTTTAACGTTCCGGGATATTCGGTTTACGCTTCCTGCAGCTCGACACGATCATCGCCGATGGTTATACTTACCTGGATTTCCACACGTTTTAAACCAACATATGGCGCTAACCTTACAAAGAACAATAGCAAATTTAAAGCTAAAGATTAAAATGACGAAATAATAACCAATCATGCTAGATAAAAAGAGAAAACTCGCAAAAATTATCAGACCGCTATATCATCGAAGCAAAGGAAGGAAACAGGAATGTTGAAAACCGGTTTCATTTTCAAAGGATAGGGAAGGGGATGGAAGTAGGACCCTATGCTGCAGATCGGCGTCGAGATCGCGGGGGCGATAGCAGTCTGTTGGTCATAAATAATCCCTATGTTGCCCAGGGGCGGAAGTTTTGCATCGAAGTGGGAGACTCCAAAGGAGTATCCTATTAATGAAAGGTCTTTTTAACCAGTTTTCACTTTATAGTGGCGGGGTTCCGTAAGTCGGGATTTCATGATCTCTAGTAGAAAGCAGCCAATTACAGAGATTAAAGGATAGTCAATGAGTGCAATTCCGGATTCAGGGAATATTAATTATTTTGCGGATCCTTAACCCCCCTTACTATGACAAATGGCACGTCCACCGAACAAGGAGATATTAATGCCACCGATCAACGCAGGCAATATACAGACAATCTGGATGAAGAGACCCGCTACTGGCTGGAAGAAGATGCGAGATACTTTCTCCACCAGGCGCTTTCGTCGCCGGTGATGAATGTACTGTCGAGGACCGAGGGCGCTTATATTTATGATCTTTCAGGCAAAAAATACCTGGATCTGCATGGCAATGGAGTACACAATGCCGGTTTTTCCAACCCGTTGGTGGCTGAGGCGGTGGTCCGGCAACTGACCGATAAACTTGCCTTCACTCCTCGCCGATACACCAATAAGCCAGCTATCCGGCTGGCCAGGAAATTAACCGAACTGACGCCGCCCGGGCTGGACCGCGTCCTATTCTGTCCCGGTGGTTCCGAAGCCATCGAAATGGCCCTGGCGATCGCCAAGCAGATCACCGGTAGATGGAAGACCCTTTCCTTTTGGGATTCCTATCATGGTAATGGATTTCAGGCGGCCAGCGTTGGCGGTGAGGAGCATTTCAGCACAGGCATGGGGCCGATGGTGCCCGGAGCTTTTCATGTCGAATTCCCCAATTACTATCGCAATCCCTGGGGCCTAACGAATGAAACTGAGGTTGACGAGCTCTATCTCCGGCAGATAAAGATTATACTCCAGCGTAACCCGGATATGGCCGCTATTATCGGCGAACCCATTTCTTCGACTCCGGTGATCCCTTCTGGCTACTTTTGGCAGCAGGTCCGTGAGCTTTGTGACCGGCAGGACATTTCCTGATCTTCGATGAGATCATAGAAGGTTTTGGCCGGACGGGGAAATGGTTTGCGTGTGAACATTATGTGACACCGGATGTCCTGGTACTGGGCAAGTCGCTTGGCGGGGGGGTGGTTCCTTTCGCGGGGATCCTGACAGCAGAAAAATACAATGTCCTGCAGCACCGTTCCGTCGGGCATTTTACACATGAGAAAAACCCCCTTTGTGCTGCGGCTGGTTTCGCCAGCATCCAATATATCGAGGAACAGTGTCTGGTAGAAAATGCCGTGGTAATGGGTGAGTATCTGAAACAAGGGCTAAACGAATTAAAGGCACGTTTCTCAATCATCGGTAATGTGGCCGGAAAGGGTCTGCATATCGGCGTGGATCTGGTAAAAGATCCTGTGACAAAAGAACGCGCCGTTTCAGAAGCCGAGCGGGTCATGTATAGTTGTATGGAACAGGGTATCGCGCTGAAAGTGATCGAAGGAAACATCCTCACACTGCGTCCAGCTCTTTGCATTACGAAAGACGACTGTGATTGGGTGATTGACGCACTGGGGAAGGCGTTGGCAGGGATCTAACTATTTAGATCCTGACTGGAAAATACGCGACCCTTGACCCATGAATTATTTTTCTGATTGACCCATTTTCCATATGATAATCAAGCTCATTCTGGGTCATCTGAGAACGCAATCAGTGGATCAACCCTACCGAAATGTGCAGCTATCCCATTGAACAGGCATGTCGCATGTATGTTACATTGCCTGACAATACAGGTCAAACGCACAAGATCTACAATCATTTTTCTTATGCGGACAAATTAGCTTCTGCCACCGGTGACAATGCGCCTAAAATTGCGGCTTACCAAAAAACAAGGAACCGTGGTGGCGCAGGTCCAAACAATGACACGCCGTATTTTGGAAGTCTTCTCGACCTGAGTAGTGGCCCGCTTGTATTGTCTATCCCTGATTTTGGCAACAGGTATTTCAGTTTTCAATTCATTAGTGTCTCGTTAAGATCGTAAGTAGTTCTTTGAAAGTCTTGATGCGCTTGTATTTCAGGCGATTTTTGGTCCGTGACGATTTGAAATTGCCAAATTCATAACTTT
>PLXD01000533.1 GCA_003151295.1 Chitinophagaceae bacterium
GGCGGGAAGATCGATCTGCAGGTACCTAAATACAAGGGTTTCGATCTGAAACTGAGCGGAGGCAAGATCAAGACAGACGGTCTTCATGGTTTCAGCGGCACTACCGAAGAAGAATCTATGAGGGGGAGTGTGAATGGCGGTGGAATACCCGTCTCCATCGATGCGGGTGGTGGTAAGATATTTCTTTCTTTTCGCTGACCTTTGGTGGACTATTGTTTTCCAAAGAAGGCTCCGTCGAAATCGCTGTCGATCTGGAAACGGGTCACGCCCCAGGATTTCAGCGTTTTGATATCTTTGGCGCCTTCGACGAGATAGTCCGGGCGTTTGCGGTAGGTGAAGATATTGACGGCTCCTACGACCATGATCCCTTTTGAGGAGGCCCATTGGACGTCTGCTGCGGACACCGTGTTTGTGCCGCCGAAAAGATAATAGAAACGGGGATCGTAGCCAGGCTTGAGGCTATTGTCTTCCAGTTGTTTCCGGGTGCAACTCAGTCGGACCCGGCCCGTAAAATATCCGGTGGAGGAGTCCGTCCCGATAATCAGCGCCTGTTCCTGCAATCCATATTTTTTCAATAAGGCTACCACACGGGCGAATACGATCGTATCATAATTCTCAAACTTTGTGTCCAGCATCACCTGCATATGCCCGCGCCGGCATCTTTCAAATTCCTGTTCCAGGCTCATGACGCCATTCCCCTTATGACTTCGAAGTAGCTTTATCTGACCCCAGTTCATATCGGAAACCGCGCTGTCTACCTCGTAATAACGTTTGAAATTGCGGTCGTGATTGATGATCAGCATGCTGTCTTTCGTGAGGCGCATGTCCATTTCCACCATCTGGTAGCCTCTCCGGATCGCTCCTTCCAATGCGGGCAGGCTGTTTTCTGCGTTGGTGCTGTCAACCACCCCGCCACGATGGGCGATGACAAAATAGGGCGGGGGATTGCGGAAATGGGGTGGGTTCGACGGATTTTTTATGAGGTCTTTCATCGAGACGGTGACGATGAACAGCAGAGACGTTAAGATCAGTGATGAGCAGGATTGCTTCATTTTATCGGATTTTTTTGTTGGGTAAAGTTATGGCTCGATGGCTTACTACGAAGCAAGAGATTGTTGAAGTAGCGGAAAATTAATTTAGAAGGATTTTAGTATTTCTGCAATCTATTTGCGTGGTTCAAGCATGGCTAACAGGAAAATTATCACAGCAGTCGTGTAAAAGACCAGGAGTGACCTATTTGCCTTTCGACGCAATTTTCTTTCTATCTCATTATTAGTTTCTGTTCTTCTGGGAAAAAAAGTAGACAAGTAGTATTTTTTAAAAACCCTGATTGAAAAGATTGAAACTTTTCTGTCAGGGTCTTCTATCTTAATATCCAGATAAGCTTTGTAGATAATAGAACCAAAAAGTGGCATCATTAAAAGAAAAATATATCCCTGCATTCGACTCAAATGTAAATATTTTCTTACTGTTCTTACAAGTACACTTTATTTCACTGTCCTGTCAAAAGCAGCCGTCAGCACCTGCCCGTTTCTTTTCACCTGCACCCAGATGCGATACAATCCCGGTTGTGGAAAGGTGTAAGGAAAGCTGACCGTATTGCCGGATTCCATACCGGGCATTGTGGGCCCGGTCTTCAGTTCCCCGCCCGGCTTTCCCCCTTTTATCGTATCCGTTATGGCCGTGTTTAAGACTGTGTTCATGGCGCCGTACCGATTCATTTCCTTCATCAGGAAGTCGTTCCGCTGCTGTTCGGTCATCGCCTTCAAAGATTTTACAAGACGGTCGATACTATCCCGGAAAGGCGCTTCAGCGGGAAAATGGTATTCGTTTTCGGGTTGGCTCATCCGATCGAGGAGGTTGGATTGCGCTGCCATGGAATAGGTTCCGACGGGATGAAGATGGACATACACATTGCCGTCATTGCGTACGATGGCGGCATGTCCCATCATGCCCATATAGGGATCTAGTTTTGCAGGCTGCTTGTTGCTGTCAAAGACGGAAAAATGGAGGGTATATAACTGGCCGGTCTCAAGGCTTTGAATCCCGGCCTGGTTTTGTTCCCGGATTTGTTCTTCCTCCTTTTTCGGATCCTGTCCGCTTTCTGAAAGATCTGGATTCATGACATCCATCGCCATTGTCGATCCGTCTTTCATTTTTACCCCGGCTCCCGGTTTCCCGCACACGAAGCTATTGTTATCGCCCCGGAATGGATTGTTTACCAGGTTATCGGGCAGGGCAAAGGCATAGGCATCGTCGGGATCCATTGTATGGACGCTATCCGACAGGTTTTCGGCGACATCGAAAGTATCTTTAAGGGTCTCGGTAAAACCGGAGTTATAGACGATATCGGCAAAAGCCAGGTATTTCCCTTTGGGCAGCGGGGGAAGCCGGGTTAGGAAACTGTCAGTATTCAACCGGACCGGGTGTAGATGGGCGAATGCATCCATGGCCGGGAGGCGCATTACAAAAAGGTGCATTATCTTCCCATGGTCCGTAATGAGATAGGGCAACCAGAACCTTCTTCGTGCCTGAAAGGTATCGATGGTCATCAATAGCTCATGGGCGCCGTCCTTTTGTTCGACGTGATAGGCGGCGTGCATGGGCTTGAACATGAATCTCCGATAGTCTTTGGCGGAGCCCTCCCACCAGGCATTGCCGCCATATAAGACCAGGGAAGACAATAAGGCGGTGACGCCGAAGGCGATGATCCTGGAACGTTTTCTTTTCGCGGGCAGCGCTTCGTTTTTCGGGGTGATCCCTTCTGCCACGCTGGCTCCGATAAGGGTTATCATCAAGATGAAAAGAAAGGATCCGAGTATGATCAGGCTATAGGTCGTAGCGATAGGCAGTTTTTTTTCTGCCGTGGAGATGGCTACTACCGGCACCACCATTTCTCCTTTGCCCAGCGAGCCGTTGATGCTGATCTCGACGCTGGAAGAACCGTCGTCCATCAGCCATACGATTCCCTTGAATTGCCCGGGTTGTCCGGTCACCGGTTGTATGAGATCGGCCGAGGGAGCTCCCCGCTTACCGGAATAAAAATAAATGGGTCGCGTATATACGCTCATTCCGGAACCGTTTTCGATAAACAGCGTGATGGTGGCCGTTCCCGGGATGACATCCGGCGGCTTGATGCTGACCAGCAGGTGGTAGGGGCCGGCCATGCCCTCCATCGCCACATCGGGGCTGCCCACATGTGCATGAGCGTTATTGATTCCGGATAACAGTAAGATAAGGAAAAACAGGATCTTTCTCATAGACGGGTACTGAAGGGTTAACGTTGAATATTTTGCATCCATTTGCCCCAGCGAAGGCTGAGCCGGCTGATAAAGAATCCTATGAGGATGGCGAACCCAATACCCGTCGCTAAAACCGGCAAGGGGTCTATATCATGCGGTCGGAATTTATACCGGAACGGTACATCGGGCGAATTGCCGAAGTACCAGGATTCGGCGCCGAAGAACCAATTGCGTGCGCCGGGTGATTCGAGCAGGAAGCCGCTAAGCGGGTATTGAATGGCCACCAACAGCCCTACAAAAATGCTGCTCAGCAACAGGGCTTTAATCCAGTCATTGCTTTTTATCCGCTGCATCACGAAATCCATTGCCAGGGCCGGTAGGAAGATAAATAAGGGAAAATGGGCCGGCTGAAAATGGGTGAGGTGCGTCAGGATGGGTCCCAACTTGGGCTCGGCGGGAAAGATCTGTAATACCCAGTTGGTGAGGGCGGCGATCCCGAAATATCCCAGGGCGATGGCCGTCATGCCCCATTTCATCCGCAGAGCCCTGCCGAATGTCGGCAGCAGCAAAAGGGTCAGGAAGGTCGCCACCTGGCAAAAAAGTGCCGCTCTCATGCCCCGGTTGGGCAGATAGGCCGTGACGAACGTATATACCATGCACAGCAGGCTGG
>PLXD01000295.1 GCA_003151295.1 Chitinophagaceae bacterium
TCTTTAGTTCATTCCTGGCCAGGCGTTCGTCATCTATAATGATGGCTTTGATCATATTCATATTTTATTTATTCAGATCCATTCATTTGTTCAGATCAACCGGGATCAATACTACTACCTGTACAATATTCCCATTCACTTCCCGGATGTCGAAATGGGCCTTTTCACCGAACAATAACTGCAGCCTATTTTTGGTGCTGGTCACTCCGAAGCCGTCCCCATTAAGCGAGCCGTTCAGGTGCCCGGTATNNCGATCTTGACGATACCTCCATTCAGTTGTTTGCTGATACCGTGTTTGATCGCATTTTCCACCAGGGTCTGGAGCATCATGGGAGGTATCGGCTGATCGAGTGTATCTTCATCGATATCATATTCCACCCGGAGCCGGTCCTCGAACCTGATATGTTCCAGGGCCAGGTAATCTTTTACAATATTCAGCTCTTTTTCGAAAGTCACTGTTTCCTGTTTTTCCGCCTGCATGCTGCTGCGGAGGATATTGCTCAGCTCGGTGATGGCGGTCCGGGCCCTGGNNAAATGCGGATTGATATGCGATTTGATCGTTTTAAGCTCCAACTCCTTGACAACGGCTTCCAGCTTCAGGGTATCCAGCTGTTGCTTGCGGCTTTCTTCTATATAATGATAGAAATAATAGATCAGGACCCAGGGAAGGATAAAGATACCTACATCTAAAACATTAGCCAGCAGCCGGGTCGTAAAGTCCAGTTTCCTTTTATTTTCCGAGAGATTGAAAACCTCGTAGATCCCCATCTTGAAAAGTATAAAGAACAGGCTGGTGATGATCGCTGCGATAAAAAGCTTGGGTAATACTTTTTCAATGGGCAAAACGAGCCAGTTCATCTTTTTAATGACGGCCCTTAATAAATGGGTACTTATAATGCCACCGGCCATCACCGTAAAGATCCTGGCCAGGTAATAAGAAGAGACTTTTTGCTCGAAGGTATGGGCAAAAAACAGCATGGACAGTCCTACCAAACTCCAACCACCGATCTGACACCACCAATAATAACCGCTCGCATTTTTAGGCATACACTACTGATTCCATCAAAACTAGAATTTTTCATCCGGTCCGTCCATCCCTTTTGTACTAATGGCCAAAATGGGCAGGCCATCGGTCCAGTCCGGGAGAACAACTGCCTGAAATAGGGGATCGGGCCGGTATTATTGCCGGAACTACCCCCTTAAGGTAAAGAAAACATCGATTAATTGCCTTCTTTAAAAGACAAAAACCGGCAGGGACGAACCGTAGCGAACCGGAATCGCCCGATTGGTATCGTGTTAAAATACTGTCCGATCGCCATCTGACGTTATAAAGCCGTATTTTTACATTGCTAAAGTAGAACTGATGGAAATAACCCCCGGGCCTTTATTGCAAACGATCAATTCTCCTGCCGACCTTAAAAAGCTCAGCAGGGAGCAATTGCAGCAGGTATCTGATGAATTGCGCCAGTATATCATCGATATCGTGAGCGTGCAGGGCGGTCATTTCGGGGCCAGCCTGGGTGTCATAGAACTCACGGTGGCCCTGCATTATGTGTTTAATACCCCCTANNTATGGGATGTAGGCCACCAGGCTTACGGGCATAAGATCCTCACCGGACGCAGGGACAATTTTATCACCAACCGGAAGTATAATGGGCTGAGCGGTTTCCCGAAACGCAGTGAAAGTGAGTATGATACCTTCGGGGGAGGCCATTCCTCCACCTCGATCAGTGCGGCCCTGGGCATGGCGATGGCGGCCAAATACAAGGGGGAGACCGATCGTAAGGCCGTTGCGATCATCGGGGATGGGGCTATGACGGCGGGCCTGGCCTTCGAAGGAATGAATCATGCCGGTGTAGCGGATACCGACCTGCTGATCGTCCTGAATGACAATTGCATGAGCATCGATCCCAATGTCGGTGCCCTCAAAGAGTATCTTACCGATATCACTACTTCCCAGACCTATAACCGGTTAAAAGACGATATATGGAAGGCGCTGGGTAAGCTGCCGGTGGGTAGCCATTTCAGCCGGGAAATGGCCAGCAAGATGGAACACAGTATAAAAGGCTTTATCAGCAAGAGCAGCAATTTGTTCGAAGCGCTGAAACTGAGATATTTCGGGCCTATCGACGGCCATAACATCAGCAAGCTGGTAGATACCCTGAATGACCTGAAGAATATCCCGGGCCCCAAATTACTACATGTGGTGACTATCAAGGGCAAAGGCTATGCGCTGGCTGAAAAGGACCAGACCAAGTGGCATGCACCGGGGCTTTTTGATAAGATCACGGGAGAGATCTACAAAAAAAGATATGAAACCCCCCAGCCACCGAAATACCAGGACGTATTCGGTCACACCCTGATCGAGCTGGCGGAAAAAAACGATAAAATATTCGGTATTACCCCTGCGATGCCCAGCGGTTCCTCCCTGAAATTCATGATGGACAAGATGCCGGACCGTGCCTTTGATGTAGGCATATGCGAACAGCATGCGGTGACCCTAAGCGCCGGGATGGCAACCCAGGGAATGAAAGTATTCTGTAATATTTATTCCTCTTTCATGCAGCGGGCCTACGACCAGGTGATCCATGATACTGCTATCCAGCAACTACCGGTGATCTTCTGCCTTGACAGGGCCGGCCTGGTAGGGGAAGACGGCCCTACACATCATGGCGCCTATGATATCGCTTACATGCGTTGTATCCCTCATATGATCGTGAGCGCACCGATGAACGAGAGCGAGTTACGCAACCTCATGTATACCGCCCAGCTCGAATCCACCACGGAACCCTTTGTGATCCGTTATCCCCGTGGCGAAGGTGTGATGCCCGAATGGAGGACCCCCTTCCAGGCGATCCCCATTGGTAAAGGAAGAAAACTAAAGGATGGCAGGGAACTCGCTTTCCTCAGTTTCGGCCACCCCGGTAATTTTGTCTCGGCCGCCATCCGGGACTTAAAAGCGGACGGGCTGGACCCAGCGCATTGCG
>PLXD01000562.1 GCA_003151295.1 Chitinophagaceae bacterium
ATGGGCCCGCACCTACACGATTACCTGCGGGAGATGAACCGGGAAGTGACAGGTAAATATGATATCATGACCGTGGCGGAAGGCGCCGGCAGCACCCTGCAGGACGCGATGGACCTGGTAGACCCCGACCGTCATGAATTAAATATGGCCTACCACTTCGAAGGAATGGGTGTCGGCAATTTCAATCCGAATTATAGCTTAACGGATTTTAAAAACGTGTACACCAAATGGGACAGTGCTTTTACCGAAAAGGGATGGGTGTCGATCTTCCTGGGCAATCACGATCAGCCACGAATGGTCAGCCATTGGGGCAATGATAGCCCTGCTTTCAGAGAGGTTTCTTCGAAGATGCTTACGACCTTTATCATGACCATGCGGGGCACCCCATATTATTACAATGGCGACGAACTGGGCATGGTCAATATAAAATTCGATAAGATCGGCGACTACCGGGATATAGCCACCATCAACAGCTATAAACATCTGAAAGCTCAGGGGGGAGATACCGCCGCCTTCCTCGAGGCCGAAAAAAGGTCTTCCCGCGATAATGGCCGCACCCCTTTTCAATGGGATGGTTCCGCCAATGCGGGCTTTACGACGGGCACTCCCTGGATCAACGTCAATCCCGATTACAAAGCGATCAATGCCGCCGCCCAGGAAGGAGACCCTAACTCCGTGCTCAATTATTTCCGGAAAGTAGTGAAGCTCCGCAAGGAAAACCTCGTCCTGGTCTATGGCAGCTACAAGGTGCTGGATAGGTACAACCCCGACGTATACGCTTATACAAGGACGTTGAACGACAAAAAAATATTGGTGCTGCTGAATTTTAAAAGCAGGGCGGCAGCGTCAAAAACCGGCATCGACCTCAGCAACACAAAAATACTTTTGGGTAACTACCCCAACCCTTCAAAAGACGGCAGCCTGAAACCCTATGAAGCCGTCATCTATGAAATACAGTCCAACTGATGATTCCCATCTTCCAGGCAACAATTCATTGTTTACAACCAGCCTCATAAGCCGCCAAGGCGAATGGGATTTCACGTTTGGTCCTCAAAGAGGAAGCAGCCGTTGTTTTCCGGATTGGTCCGACAATTGCAAATGATAGAAGTTATTGAACAATCAGATTTATCGCACCTTCATTTTTTAATTTCAATTTCTATTATGAAAAGCATACTTAACAGTACAATTTTCGTTCTCGCAAGTTCCTTAATACTAATCGGTTGCGTTCCTGCAAGAAAGCTAAAGGCTTCTGAGAGCGCTTTGCAGTCCGCGAGAAATGACAGTGCCGCACTGGCAGGCAAAGTAGCTGACCTGCAATCAACCGTTGGGCAATTAAAACAGCAGATTGGGGATTTGAACGGCAAAGTGGGCGATCTCACAAATAAAACAGGCGAGCTTTCCACCGATGCTGCCAATAAGCAATCTCAATTGGTTGCGCAGAGAAAAAGGCTGGAGCAATTGCAGGCCCTGATGGACCGGCAGAAAAATGCCACCCGCGAGATCAGGAAAAAGATGAGCGATGCCCTGGTGGGTTTTAATTCCAACGAGTTAACGGTAGCAATCAAAAACGGCAAAGTATATGTAAGCCTGCAGGAAAATCTATTATTTCCTTCCGGCAGTGCCGTCGTAAATCCAAAGGGAAAAGACGCGCTGGCTAAACTGGCGGCGGTTCTAAACACCAACCCTGAAATCACGGTTGACATCGAAGGACATACGGATTCGATTCCAATCCGGGGAAGATACCAGGATAACTGGGATCTGAGCACTGCGAGGGCAAACTCGATCGTAAGGATCCTGACCAAAGATTACCAGGTAGACCCCGTAAGGATCATCGCCTCGGGGCATAGTTCATACGATCCGGTACAGACCAACAGCACCGCGGATGGAAGGGCACTGAACCGAAGAACAGAGATCATCCTGTCACCCAAGCTGGATGAATTGTTCAAATTGCTGGAAACGAGTGACGATACTCCCACCAACTGAGGTCTATAGCCGGTCTATGATTACAAAATACATTTAGTCGCAAGATACTATTCCGGACTCTGAAAAGTAAAAGCAAACCCGCTCTGAAAGGCGGGTTTCGCTTTTATAAAACCTGATGACTCTATATAATTTGATGACAATGTGTGAATAATATAATGTATACTTAAAATCATGTAACGATTATTAGTTCAAATGAATCCATCTTTGAAAATGAAGATTTAGCCAAAAATTTTCAGGGATTATGATTTGGCTACTTTTCCGTTTTTTCAATCACACCAAATATTTAATCATGAAGAAGAAATTAATCAAATGGCTGGGCCTGTTTATCATTCTATTCGCCGTATCCTTTTCGACTTCGGCGCAGATATATGTAAAAATACGTCCTTCTATACCGGTAATAGTCAGGCCTCCGCAGCCCAGTCCCGCTCATGTCTGGATAGATGAAGAATGGGAACCGAACGGCGGCGGTTATAGATATGCAGGAGGACATTGGGCCACCCCTCCCCACCCCGGATATATCAGGAGACCCGGTCATTGGAGACGTCACGATCGCGATGGCGAAGAATGGGTCAGGGGTAGCTGGAGAAGAAGATGATCTTCCCAAAGGAACGGAGGTTCATTCCGAGCGAAGGCTGTTGACGGGATTGGCGATGGCCGCCTTGATTGATTGGTATCCGATGGTCATCAGGCGATCATGATCGCCGATAGCCCCGCGATGATGAATATCCATATGCTGATCGTAATACGGTAATCAAAACTTTGCAGCCATTTCCGGCTTCCCCACCAGGCCATTGGCGAGGCGATGAGTACCGCCAATACAACCAGCTTTATAAAATCTTTAGAAAGCAGCAGCGTTATATTCGTTATGGATGCCCCCAAAGCCTTCCTGATGCCGGTTTCTTTTACCCTGCTCTCTGCCATGAAAGCGGCGAGCCCGAACAGGCCCATACAGGGAATAAATATTGTAAGCCCCGCAAAGAGACCTGCTAATTTCGGTGATTTGTTAATTTCAAAGTGGTTTCCAATGCCCGGATAATGGCCTTTCAAAAAAAACTAATTTTTTTTGCATATCCTGTAATGCTGTCTTATCTTTAGGATGAAAGAGGTGATGGTGTTCCACCTTATTAACCGCCATTAAAACGGCTGATGACGCCTACATGATTAAACATAATGGTTTAACCTTGTAGGTATGAAACGAATCAAAAAAGTCTCTGAACATTATTCCATTGCCTCCCACTTAATCAAATGGTCCTTACTGGTCATTCCCATAGGAGTTGCTATCGGCTCCTCGGTGGCCCTTTTTCTATGGCTTTTAGATAAAGTAAACCATATCCGTTGGGATCATCCCTGGCTATTGCTTTTCCTACCCCTGGCCGGCGTATTCATCTTCTGGTTGTATAAAATAATCGGGAAAAACAGTGAAAAAGGGAATAACCTCATTATGGATGAGATCCATAAAACCGGGGGGGGCGTACCCCGCAGGATGGCTCCCCTGATCTTCTTTGGGACGGTCATTACCCATTTGTTTGGCGGATCCGCCGGGCGGGAAGGCACAGCCGTACAAATGGGAGGCAGCATTGTCAGCCTCTTCGGCAACTGGTTCCGGTTAAAAGAC
>PLXD01000013.1 GCA_003151295.1 Chitinophagaceae bacterium
CACGAAGGTCCTGTTGACCAGGGACGTCACCGCTGTAGCCAGTTCTTCTTTGCCGATACTCGCCAGAAAGCCCAGCCTCCCGAAGTTAATCCCCAATACGGGGATATTCTTGTCCCGGACCAGGGAAACGGTATCTAACAGGGTCCCATCCCCCCCGAGGCTGATCAGGAAATCGATCGAACTATCCAGGTCGGCCGATTCACGAAAACCCAATACATTGGACGGGAGCACGAAGGAAGACCCGATCTTTTCAAGAAAAGGCTGGTGAATGACCGGTTGCACCCCCTGACGTATCAGCTCATCAAATAATCGCTGCACCCCGCTTTGCTGATCATAATCCATAATCCGGCTATATATAGCAACTTTCATGTATCTGTATCTGTTTTAAAAGTCATTCCTGATGTGTAAAAATAACCCGTTTTGCCCTAATTGGTTGAAGCTATAATCAAACTTTAGCGTCAGATCGTAAAAAGTAACGACATCCAGGCCGAAGCCAGCCGTGTATAAGATCCGGTTGGTAAGGGAATTGGCGGTGAAATTCTGGTTATATACATATCCGTAGTCGGCGAATGTCCTTGCATAGATCCGGAAGGGGATACGGTCATGGGAAGGGATACGGGTGAACGGTATATTGAAATTGAACAATTCCCTAATCAGCGAATTTCTTATCACAAAACCTGCCACCCCGTTGATCACGTATCTGTCCAGTCCACGCATATAGAGGTCCCCATAGCCGAGAAATAGCTGATTATAAAAAGGCTGATCGAGCGGCAATTTAAGCATACTCCAGTTCTGGAAGCTGAAAAAGGTCTTATTGGCCACCTGCCAGCTACGGGTAAGCTTGACATACAGTTGCCAGAGGTTCATGNNGTAAAGGACCTGTCTTTTGCCATTTTGAAAGTAATGCGGATTCCATACGGTGACGGCACTGTCGATACCGACCTTGTTAAAGCTCAACCGTATGAAATGCCTGGTATGAAGGGCCGGCCTGTAATAGTACCGCAGGGAAAAATACATCCGCTCATAGAGATATTTTCCTGCATACGGAATGGTGTCGGCATTGATAAACTCCTGCTGATTATTGACGGTGAGTACATTCAGTTCCTTTTGCCTGGAATAGATGATGCTCATCCCCAGGCCCTGTTTCAGGGACTTATCGACAAAAGGCAGGTCATAGGCCAGCTCAAGCTGGCGGGAATATCCCGTGATCAACCAGGCCCGCAGGTAGTCATTGCGTCCTGTAAAATTGTAATAAGAGAGCTTCATGCCATAGTTTACCCGGGACAGGCTATAGTCCCTTTCCGCCCAGGCGGATAAGTTCCGGTCCACAGGCCTTACATAGGGTAAAGGGAAGAGATACCACCGCTCTTTTACATCAATTTCTATATCCGCGATATACCCCCTGAAGCCTTTTACATAAACGACGGCTTCATTGAATAGCCTGGTATTGATAAGCTGTTCTCTGGCCAGCTCAAATGACCTGACGAGCTCAGACAGGTAGACGGTATCCCCTTTTTTAAAGGACAATTCCCGCTCGATAATATAGGCCCTGGTCTTGCGGTTGCCTGTTATATGGATCTCGCCGATGATAAAAGGAGTTGCCTTACCGGGAGGAGTAATTTGTAAAGTATCGGATGAACCGATAGAACTTTGAGCAGGAACCGGCCGGGAATAAATTAGTAAGCAAATGATCATCAGCGTCTGTGAGAGGCTATATTTCCGAACTGACTGGTCACACATCAGATATTCAGGTAATTCATCAGGTGGTCGTAGTTGCTGCGCAATTCATTTTCATACAACTCTTCTCCGAAATAATATTTTACCTGGTAATCATAACGCTGGAATGTAGAGACAATATCGGATATCTCCAGCTTGTTGATCCTTAATACAACGTAAAAAATGCCGGACAGAATATCCGTGTAGGTATTCAACTGGGTTATCTGGGCGTCGTTGGTCTCCACGAGCTTGCTGATCTCGGAAAAAGAAAAACTGACCTTTTCCATTTCCAGTACAATGACCCCACCTAACTCTTTTACACCGGTAATTTTACCCAGGTGCAAAAGGAGGTCCGTAGTCGTAATGGAGCCTATATATTCCGATTCCTTATCGATGACCGGAACAAGGGTAAGGCTATATTCGTTTACAAGCTGAATGGCTTCAAAAAAATAGGATTCAGCGTTCGCGGCAGTCTGACCGAAGCTGTTCTGCAATTGGGCAAGTATAGCCCGGTCCTCATGCATATTCAGGAGATTCTCTTCACTGACCAGGCCGGCAAATTTTTCTTCCACCACGACAGGCAAATGTGTCACATGAAAATCCGCCATAAGCTCCAGTGCCTGGGAGACGGGGTCGTTCAGGTGTAAAAATGGGATACTGGCAGATATGATTTCTTTGTTTAACAAAAGTTTGCAGCTTTTACAATCCGTTTAGAAGGCTAGTGACAATAACAAGACGCTAAAAATCAGGCAACCGCTGCCGGCTCATTCAGTTTTCTCAGAAATTTATGCAAAATCTTATTGAATTCATCAGGCGTCTCCATCATTGGAGCATGCCCGCATTTATCAATAAAATGCAATTCGCTGTTGGGGATCAGCCGCTGGAACTCCCTCCCCACGAAAGGAGGCGTAATGGAATCGTTGTTTCCCCATATCAATAACGTCGGTTGTTTGATTTGATTGAGTTCTTCACTCAAATTATTTCGGATGGCGCTCTTGGCCAGGGAAATGATCTTGAGGGCTTTCAGGCGATTATTAACAATTTCATATAATTCATCGACCAGATCTTTGCTGGCGATCTTGGGGTCAAAGAAGGTCAGCTCGGTCTTTTTCCTAATATATTCATAATCTCCCCGCTTGGGATAAGTGTCTCCCATGCCATTTTCAAACAGGCCCGAACTCCCGGTAAGGGTAATCGATTTGATACGTTCAGGGTGCTTTAATTCATGTACCAGTGCCACGTGCCCGCCTAAAGAATTACCCAGCAGGTTCAGGTTCTTATAATCCCGGACCTCGATGAACTTATGGACGAATTTCTCCAGTCCCCCTACGGTCGTGTGAAGCAGGTCCAGTTCAAACAAAGGCAGCATCGGCACCACTACTCTGTAATGATGACGGAAGTATTCGATCAGATCCATGAAGTTGCTCAAAGCACCGAATAGCCCGTGTAATAACACCAGCGGTTCTCCCTCTCCTTCTTCGATGAATCTCAACTTATCGTCTT
>PLXD01000312.1 GCA_003151295.1 Chitinophagaceae bacterium
ATCCTGCGGGTCTTTCGGAATCAGCAACTGGCGAATATAGGCTTCGATCTTCTCTTTCCTTTCATCCAATCCGCCCGCCTCGGCCTTCGCGAGATCGCGCAGTTCGTTATCCTCCCCGTTGAGTGCCTCTTTATAGAATTCGATGTCATCCAATATTTTTTTGTATTCCTCATACGCCAGCACGATCTTTTCAACGCTACGATATTCCTTGCTCATCGCGCTGAACCTACGATTATCGCTAACGATTTCCGGGTTACTCAATGCCACTCCCAGGTCTTCAAACCTGGCTTTAATGGCTTCTAATTTATCTAACATAGTTTTGACTTACTTTTATAAGAAATGCTCAAATAGTAAAAGTTTGCAAACCTACGTCAAAATGCGTAACGGGCAATGAATTTGGGTATCGCAGAACCGGAGAAGACATATATGGCATATCGCAAATTCAGCGCAGATCATCTGTTCGCCGGCCATGAAATGGCAGCCGGAAATACCGTCCTGATCACTACGGAGGAAGGCGTTGTACAGGCGCTTGTGCCCGTTGACGAAGCAGGGGAGGACGTGGAGGTGTTGAGGGGAATCCTCTCCCCGGGCTTCATCAATTGCCATTGCCACCTGGAATTATCACACCTGAAAGGCCTGATTCCGGAGAAAACCGGGCTGGTCAGCTTCTTACTGGAAGTAATGAAAAAAAGGGATTCCCCGCCCGATGTCATCCGGCACTCCCTTGCAGAAGCTGAAAAGGACATGATGCAGAATGGGATCGTAGCTGTCGGGGATATTTGTAACACCCCTCATTCCCTCCCGCAGAAGACGGAGGGAAATCTCTACTATCATAATTTTATTGAGACCATGGGGTTTATCGGGCATAGCGCCCCGGACAGGTTCGAAGCTAGTCGCANNTGGAATCCAATTCCATCGTTCCCCATGCGCCTTATTCAGTCTCTGATAAGCTGTTCGGATTGATTGCCAATTTCCCCGGCAATCATATCTTAAGCATCCACAACCAGGAGACAGGTGCGGAGAATAAATTCTTCCAATCCGCCGTCGGTGAATTGCTGCGGCTCTATGAAGCCCTGGGCATCGATATTTCCTTTTTCCGGGGCACCGGCAAAAGGAGTCTGCAAAGCTATCTCCCTTATTTCTACCCAAATCAATCCCTGATCCTGGTCCATAATGTCGACACCAATGAAGAAGACCTGGCCTTTGCGCATCAATGGCAGATTGCCACAAATAATAACTTGTTTTTTTGCCTTTGCCCGAATGCGAATCTTTACATTTCCGGCTGTTTGCCAGCAATCGGGTTGCTGATAAAACACGGCTGTACGATCGTGGTCGGTACAGACAGCCTGGCGTCCAACCAGGAGCTTAGCATTCTCGAAGAATTGAAAACATTACAAGCCCATCTTCCCGGTCAACCGCTGGAGACCTTGTTACAATGGGCTACTCTTAACGGTGCGAAAGCGCTGCAGGCGGAAGAGATACTCGGGAGTTTCGGGACTGGCAAACAACCAGGCGTCGTGTTGATAGAGCATGCTGATGGGATGCGGCTGACGAAAGAATCTATTGCAAGGAGGCTGCTGTAAATTCCGCCCGCGTGCATGCAGTTGCGCAACTCCGCTTGTCCTCGACCCATCCGCTGTCCTGGTTTAGAGGCAAGAACGTGTTGGCTGGGTCTGCGGAGGCATCGATTGCATCATCCACTGCACGGGGCGAGATACTTACTAAGGCTGGAGGATCTTGTCGTTGTCAAAGACATTATTAAACTATCCGTTGCGGGGAATCCTGCACCCAAGCCAAAGGAGAAAAAAGTTTCAGGCCTAACTATCCTTTTTACTTTTTTAAAATTGATTGCCTGCTTGTTCCAACGGGTATATAGTTGCCATCGGAGCAGTATACATCGCGTTTGTCGCCTTAGCGAACGAACCCACTCACCATTATAACGAATAGCCCGGCAAATGTAAGACACAAAACCAGTGTGCAGCCTCTCGTGAGGTACAGCGCCGGTGCGATATATGCTGCGAAGCCGCAACTCACCCCAGTACCGCCTCCAGGACCGGCAAGGTCCGCATCGTCCCGAAATCCTGTATATGATACGCATAAAACGACTCATAGGCGTGCAGCAATACCCGGCGCATTTCCTGGTTAAGGGGCAACTGGTTCAGCTCATGCGGTTGTCGAACCTTTAGCAATTGTGAGGTATAGTAACTGAAAAGGCCATCAAGGATTTGATGATGCATGGGATCCGTTCCGGTAAACAGGCCTTCCCGCAGGTCCAGGATAGACCGGTGCGCCGAATAATCATCCTGGATGCGGAATCCGAAAAAAGCGGCCAGGTGAAGGGCGAAAAATAAAGGATAATTGGCCACGACATTCGTCTCTGCCGTATCCAGATGTATGAAGGCATCCTCGATAAAATAAAACAAATCCGGGTTGGATTCGGGCTGTTTCAGGCATTTTTGCAGTAATTCCACCATGAACAGGGCTACGGAATTCTTTATCACATCAAAGAAAAGTCCCTGGTAAAGATGGCCCCATCTGAATTCCTTTATCCTTTGCAGGTTCCCAAACTCATTATGGTAGACCACGAGGTCCAGGATGGAGGCCGGCTGAAACAAATTCGCCTTTCCGGGGCCCTTTTTGGAAGAGGACCTTACCCCGTTCACGATGTAGGATTGCACACCCCATAATTCCGTATGGATGGTGACGATAATGCTGGTCTCCCCATATTTAACCGTCCTCAACACGATCCCCCTTGTATTATGCAGTTTCATCCCGTAATTTCATCTTTTTTATTTGCCGGATGGATTAAAGGATCCATCAGTGATTCATGCAACATTCAAAGTTAATCGTAAAACAGACCCCTCCTGCGGGAAAAGCCAGCTAAAATAAGTTTCTTTGCAGGGTAAAAGGCCATCGTTTTTATCTAATAGCTTATATATCATGTGGGAACAAATAGCCCGTTTTGTCCTTAAATTCCGTTTGCATTTATTGGCTCTGCTGCTCGCCGCTACGGTCTTCATGGGTTATCATGCTTCAAAAGTGCAAATGAGCTATGACTTTTCAAGGGCCATCCCGACGGACAATCCAAAATCCATCGTCTACCAGGCATTCAAGCAGAAGTTCGGCGAGGACGGCAACCAGCT
>PLXD01000651.1 GCA_003151295.1 Chitinophagaceae bacterium
TTATTGGAAAAACAAGTAGTGCCTGAATTTTATACCCGTGACCAAAACGGGACACCGGTGCGATGGATAGAACGGATGCGCAAAAGCATGGCCACCCTTACCCCTCAATTTTCCGCCAACCGCACCGTCCGGGAGTATACGGAAAACTACTATATCCCCGCCGCTTCGAACTATAAGCAACGAGCTGATGAAAATGGGGCTGGCTTGCAAATCATCAACTGGAAGCATTCCATCAGGTCCAAATGGGCTGGAATATGCTTTGAAGAAATGAATGTTGAATCCGGCGAGGAACACCATGTTTTTAGGGTGAGCGTCGTTCTGAATGGATTGAAGCCGGAAGAAGTGTCGGTGGAATTGTATGCGGACGGCATCCCTGGAATGGCGCCCGTTCGGGTAGCCATGCAAATCAATACCCCTTCGGAGGCGGCTCCGGAAAAATGTATTTATACGGCAAAGGTTAGTTCGTCCAGGCCAAAAACAGACTTCACACCCAGGATAATACCTCGTTATGAAGGCGTTGCAGTTCCCCTGGAAATAAATCAAATCCTATGGCAGCATTGAGGCAAAAGTGTGACCGGGCTGCCCGGCTAGGCGAATATATTCAAGAGATGGAATAGGCAAACCTATCCCATAAAACTCCAGTAACTATGCACCTTCTCGAAATGAATATTTGTATCGGGCCAGTGATCCATATCAAATCCGGGAGCCTGCTCCAATGCCTCTCTTTTTTGCCTGAATATGAATAATTTTTTGTCCGGATCGACCTGGAGCAGATCGAATGGAATGGCAAAATATTTTATGCCGATACCGAGAAACCCGCCGAATTCTATTATAAAATAATCGATTTTGCCGGTAATAAGATCGATCATGATGTCTTTGATCTCACCCATGTGCTCATCGATTTCGTTATGAACCTTATCTCCGATTATGGATAACACGGTCAGATATTTTAAAGGCGAATTGGAATAGAGTTCTCCGTGGTTGATCCCCGTAAGATCGTCTTCCGTTAATTTATCAGTTTTGGCTACGCTTTTTATCTTTCCTTCCCTCATCTGCTGATCTTCCCCCATTTGCTGATCTTCCGTCGCTTTCATAACTCTTTATTTTTTCATCTATGAGAAAACATTTTTCCGCCCCCCTTTTACACCGATTCCTCGGGGTAGTTCAGGTCTTTCCCATATGCTTTTGGTGCAGGCGTCCGCTCTCCTTCGATATAATGGTGCCATAAATATTTGATCACGCAAAAGCGGACAATCGCTGATATGAAAAGATAGGTTATTATGGGCGCCGTGTAGATCACCAAATGTACATTGATGATCATTACCACCAGCGGTAAGAACACCATGATAAGGAACCTTATTATGGCGTCTTTAAAAGTTACGTTCAGGACGATATCTTTCCCACCATTTCTCACCCATAGGACCCCCGGAACTTTCGGTTTAGTTATTTTCATGCTAATTTTTAAATGTTTAACTACTCCCCAATTTTTGATAACGACAACAACGATCAAGGTAGCATAATATAATCCTCATCTTGTTACACAACTACATAAAAAAGTTACATGATTCACACATNNAGAATCCGGGCATGATGTTCCTGATAGGTTTTGCCATCCCGGTGGCTTATGCCTATAGCATGGCTGTTGTGTTTTGGCTGAAGGGCGTCCAATCTATCAAAAGTGTGAATGATATAAATGATTAGTGTAAAGATATAATGATTAATCGGGCAGAAACACACAGCTTTACAAGGCAGGCATTCGATTCATTGATAAAATAAAAAGTATGATGTATACTGGTGGTTTTTGGGGAATGAACCTCATATGGTGGTTCATTTGGATGGGATTAATTTTTTGGATATTCGCAACTCCTTATAGCATTCCCGGCCAGCGTTATAAAAGGGATTCTGCTCTTGACATTTTGCGAAAGCGATTTGCTTCGGGGCAATTGACGATAGAAGAGTATAATGAAAAGAAAAAAGTTCTTGAAAATGATTTAGGTAAAGATAAACTTTAGTGTGCCTTTATTTTTATCCAAACATTTATAAGGAACCCGCAAAGCAGGAAGTAAGTCGGGGTGGCGGCGGTAAGGATGGCCGGTAATGATATGTTAACTCTTAATAAATGGGTTACGGAGAAGATGGAAAGCCGATGGCATGGTTTTTTAATCAACATATATATCTCTTTACAAATGACCCCCATTATGAAGGTTTCAAAATCGTTTCTCTTTGTCTTTCTTACGCTTGTCCAGGCCTTTGAAAGTTGCAATGTAAAAAAATTAAGCAAGGGTTCTTACGAAGGATCAGTAAATACAAGCGGCTACCGGGCGGATCCTTTGCCAGCCCCCTATGCAACCGGCTCAGCAAAGAATTTCAGTAAGGTGGAAGGCTGGAAAAATAATAAAACACCCATTGCTCCGGATGGCTTCTCCGTGGCTAAATTTGCGGAAGGACTTGATCATCCACGATGGATCTATGTGGCGCCGAATGGCGATATATTCGTAGCCGAGTCGAATACGATTTTAAAAGGCATTTCAAAAATCGGCGCCGGGGTATCCCGGAAAATTAAGACACAGCATATAGGCAAAAGTGCTAACAGGGTCATCCTGTTCAGGGATCTGGATAAAAATGGAATTCCCGGAAAACGATATGTGTATATGGAAAATTTGAAGCAGCCTTTTGGCATGCTGGTCATTGGCCATAAATTCTATGTAGCCAATACGGATGCATTAATGGAATATGATTACAAACCAGGAGATACCTGTATTCGGGAAAGGGGGCGAAAAATTGCAGACCTGCCCGCCGGAAAGTATAACCGTCATTGGGCCAGGAATATTATTACCGATAAGGAGCAAGATAAGATCTTTATCGCCGTAGGGTCCGGGACCAATATTGCCGAAAAGGGGTTAAAAAATGAAATAAGAAGAGCGGATATCCTGGAGGTGAATATTGATGGGTCCGGAGAGCGTATTTATGCCAGCGGCCTGCGGAATCCCGCGGGAATGGCATGGGCACCCGGCACAAAAACCCTTTGGGCGGCTGTAAATGAAAGAGATGAACTGGGAGATGAACTGGTGCCCGATTATTTAACGGGCATCCGGGAAAATGGATTTTATGGCTGGCCTTTTTCATATTTCGGACAGCATGAAGATCCCCGGATGAAAAACGAACAGCGTCCGGACCTGGTTGAAAAGGCAATAGTCCCGGACGTGCCATTGGGCTCACATACAGCGTCGCTGGGACTTGTTTTTTATGAAAAAGAAGCCTTCCCTTCCAAATATCATAATGGCGCTTTTATTACCCAGCATGGATCCTGGAATCGTTCTGTCCTGTCAGGGTATAAAGTAGTCTTCATTCCTTTTCGAAATGGAAAACCTTCCGGCAAGCCAGAGGACTTTTTAACCGGCTTTATAGATAATCTCTCAAAAAGTGAAGTATATGGACGGCCTGTCGGCATAGCCATACTGGAGGATGGATCAATGTTGGTTTCTGATGATACCAGTAATACCATTTGGCGCATTAAAGCAAATAACTAAGGACTTGGTGAAATGCTGCGCATAAACCATTCCATCATTGGCTTGCTCAACGGTTCGTCCCCCTCCGCTGGAATCTCTTTCCCCACTGTATCAGGTGCGGTCTCAAATTTGGATTTCCCTGGAAATAGAGCGTTGGTGTGAGCGGTCGCCTGAAAGGAATCATTTCCGAATAAGCCGCCCGTTCGATCCTTCTACCCGCCCGCAGGATCAGTTCGTTCCCGGCATTTAATTTATACGCCAAAAAGCTGGTGGGGAATAGCTGCAGATAATGCTGGATCAATGATTCGTCGGTCAATATGTCTTTTCCCCTGGTCGTCGTCTCTTCCGCACGAAGACCTGCCTGCGCCGTTAATGCTTTATACGACCGGTTATAATCCACGTAAGCGGCAGGGATGATCAAGAACAAATTATAATGATCATTTTTATAACTCAAGGTTACACCGCTGTTGTATTTCCCATAATGGCCTTCCCCCAGGCTACCGTTCACGCTGCCGTTGAAACCTGCTTTATGGTTCTTCTTTCTTACAATATTGATGATTCCACTCGTACCCGACGCATCATACTTAGCCGGGGGATTGGTCATGATCTCGATCCTTTGAATGGAGGAAGCCGGCATCCCGCTTAACAGGGTGGCCAGGTCTGTCGCAGATAAATAGGTCGGCTTCCCGTCCATGTAGACATTCACTCCGATTTCCCATTGATGGTCACCCATTATAGCGTAGCTGCTACGATCTCTACCAGGAAAGGAGCAAGAACGATCACAATAGATGAAACCACACATACATTATATCTGCCCACTGCAGAATTCGATGCCAATACCCGAATGGTCAAAGGCCAAAAATGATCCCGGGGACTTTCCAGATACTGGTTGTAAACTAGTTGTTGCATTTAGGTAATGGGGGATACCTCCCATTACCACATATAGCTGTAATAAATTGATCACTTTTTCGATTATCCGGGATGCGGCAGAACCGCAGATCTCACCAGCTTTGCTTGTATTCGATATTTTGACTTTCTGCCATGGCGCGCTGATTTGATTTTTCAAAACAATCTCCCCTGCTCGCCCGGCCTCATGAACTTTGTCGTATCCAGCTCCCAACGTTCAGCATTCAGTCCGTACTTCTTCGTATACCGTGCATATTGCTGGGCCACGAGTTGCGCAATATTACCCTCCCCCCGCATGCGTACCCCCCATCGGCTGTCATTGACTTGGCCGTCATGGCTGGCTTCGATGAGATGCCATACTTTGTCGGCGCGGTCGGGAAAGTTCTTGTAGAGCCAGTCGTGGAAGATCAGCTTAATGGCTCCGTTGAGACGGATAAAAGTATAAGCGGAGAAAGTAGCTCCATTCTCGTAAGCCGCTTTCATGATACGTTGCATCTCATGTTCGTTGAGACCGGGGATCATGGGACCCAGCATGACACCCATACGTACGCCGGCGTCACTGAGCTCTTTGATCACCCGTAATCTTTGTTTCGCTGTAGTAGTTCGCGGTTCCATGACCTGCCTGAGATCTTCCTCGAAAGAGGTGATGGAGACCAATATGGACACCAGCTTTTTGGCTCCCATTTTGGCAAGCAGGTCCTTATCCCGCAGGATGGCTGCATTCTTCGTGATCATGCCGACGGGCTGGTTGAACTCATTGCATACTTCCAGCAACTGCCGGGTGATGCCGAACTTCCGCTCGGCAGGCTGGTAGCAGTCTGTATTGCCGCTGAGGGAAATGGGCAGGCATTGCCATTTCGGGTTCATCAGGAATTTCCGAAGCAACTGCGGAGCGTTCTTTTTGACGATGATCTTTCTCTCGAAGTCGAGGCCGGCACTATAGCCCAAATATTCATGGGAATTTCTCGCATAGCAATAGATGCAGCCATGTTCGCAACCCTGGTAGGGGTTCATGCTATACCACATGCCCACATCCGGACTATCCACTTTATTGACGATCCCCTTCGCCTCCTGTATAATGTATTGCGTCGCCACATCCGGATCTATCCATTCGTCAATTCCTTCGACGTGCTCTTTTACGATTTCATGCTTCAGGAAACGGTTCTTCGTGTTGAATTGAGCGCCACGTCCTTTATGATATTGGACAAGAGATTCCTCATCCCCGTTTTGTTCAGGCATATAATAATTTTTTCAGCGGTAAACACAGGCCCTCAGGATACCCGTGCCCTTAAATAACCCCTATCATTAAAACAATAGCTCTCCCTGTCTCGTCGCTACAGGCAGGTTCATAAATTCAAAGCGCTGCGCGATCTGCCAGGCCTTGTTCCCTTCCTTTCGCTTCAGCAGCAACATACTATCGGCAATGAAACGTCCGGTAAAGGACTTGTTGCTGTATTCCAGCCATCCCTTCTCATACTGCCAGGGCAGGAGCTTACGGGCGATGGTGAGATGCGGCTCGTCGATAAAATGAGGCTTATTATCCTTATCCAGTTTCATGAGACGCTGGATCTCCCGCACCTCCTTGACCAGGTTGCGTATGGGCATCTTGCTGATGACATTGATAAATATCGTGTGCGAGGGGAAGCTGCCAAAATCTTTCAGCTCCACTTTAAAAGGGCAATAGCCCATGGCAATCGTTTTCAGCCTGCTGACAATGCGCTCTTCCATCATGTCCAGTTGTGTGAATTTCACGATCGTCACATGCGGTTTGCCCCAGGTTGCAGTAGGAGCCTTGTAGGCATCATAGAAAGCCGTCTTGACCTGCATGATCTTATTGCGTAATTCTTCATGCGGATTCAACACCAATAAATACTCACTGCTTTCCAATTGCTTTTTAAAGCTGTCATGGAGACTTACCGGAAACTCCCTGAGCCTGCGGCCCGGCATGGTTTGAGAGAGAGTCTTTTTCATTTGTTTTCTTTTTAAATGGTTTCTGATGGTTATACGGCACTGTCTTTAGAGGTAGAGTCCCGTTTAAAGCAATAGGCCCTGTTTAAATAAGCAGGTTCCCGTTTGTCGGGGCAACCTTCATTGCCCGGGTGTAAAGTGAAAGATATTCACCGTCTTGCAGGCGTCGAATGCATGCTCCCTTTTCAACAATACCAGCTCGCTGACCCGAAAGGAATCATGAAAGTCCTTCCGGGAATAATCGGGCATGGCCCTGCTGTACACATGCTCGGTCAGGCTACCTGCGATACTCAGGTAAGGATTGCTGATCAGTTCTGCAGGCGGCCAGCCCGAGGACCTGATAAAATCATCGATGGCCGCCAGTTGATCCGCCAGTTGCCGGAAAGGCTGGGGGTCCTGAACCCGCAGGTAAATGGTATGGGGAGGAAACCCGCTGTAATTGTTGAGCGTCACTTCAAAACTTTTTTGCAGGCTGCAGATGCGCTGTATCCATCGGATCAGGGTGTCCTCCATGGCTTCCCCGGCCTGGAAACTCCCTACTGTAATATGAGGCTTGTTACGAACGGTGGCCGACAGGCCATAGTCCTGCGAGAATTGCTGCTGCTCATCCAACAGTTTGTCGCGCATATCGCCGTCGGGATAAACGACGAGCAGGTATTCGACCCGTCGTGATCTCCCGGACCTTTCCCCGGAAACAGCCTGGGGGGGAGAAATGAATAATGGTGATTTTACCAGCCCGGTATCCATAAAAATAATTTTAACTGATCAATAGTTTAGCATAAATTTACTAAATATATTAGTATATAAAAAATAATTTTTTCCTCCCCGGAGGCTCTTATAACATTTAAAATATTTTACATGGAGATCGAAGAATTTCAAAACATGCATTATAAAGGCAGCAAGCGCTTTACCCAATGGGAGATCCCAACCGCCAATGCGACCGGTTTCGGCGCCGCGGCCGACGATTATATGGAAAGGGGCATCGATCTGAACGAACAGCTGATCCGCAATAAGCCTGCTACTTTTTTCATGCGGGTCAGCGGGGATTCCATGACGGGGGCCGGCATTTTCAATGGCGACACGGTGATCGTGGACCGTTCCATCAAAGCTGTGAATGGCAAAGTAGTGATCGCAGTCCTCAATGGGGAAATGCTGATCCGACGTTTCGAAAAAAACTTTTCCCGGATCCGGCTGGTGCCGGAGACACCGCGCCTGTCCCCTATCGATGTCGACCTCTCCGGAGCGGAGTTTTCGATCTGGGGGGTGGTGACTTATGTGATCCATAGTCTATAGCTATTGTCTCAAATTATTTCCTATAGCGTAGACAGGTATTCTAAATAATTACTCTTTATGCAAGCCATCGTCGACTGTAACAGCTTCTATTGCTCCTGCGAGCGGCTATTCCGGCCCGATCTCCGGGAGCGGCCCGTAGTGGTGTTGAGCAACAATGACGGTTGTATCATCTCGCGCAGCGATGAGGCAAAAAAACTGGGCGTGGGAATGGCAGGTCCTTATTTTAAAGCGAAGCATCTGATTGAAAAGAACGACGTTGCGGCCTTTTCTTCCAATTACCATCTCTATGGAGATCTGAGCCGGCGGGTGATGGATACGCTGCGAATACTGACAGAGCATACGGAAGAGCATAGAAAAGTAGAAGTCTACTCCGTCGACGAAGCCTTCCTGGATCTCAGCAATACCCCACAGGATCAGTTGTCCGAATGNNCCAAACTGATCAACTGGGGCATCACCAGCGCATGGGAATTATGTAATATGCCCGAAGAATGGGCACATAAGAATATGGGAGGCGTAGTAGGCGTCAGGCTGGTACGCGAGCTACGGGGGATTCCCTCCCTGGTCATGGAAGAAGAGCTCGTCAACAAAAAAATGATCGCCACCACCCGGATGTTCGGCCGTCCCGTCACAGAACTATACGAACTGAAAGAAGCCGTGGCCACCTATATATCCAGGGCCGCCGAAAAATTACGCCGTCAGCAGAGTGCAGCCGGCATCGTCAGCGTATTCGTCGTCCCGAAAGAACAGGATCATTCGATGGACTTTTCTCACGGTCCCACCATTAGCAGCTATACCGGCTTGCCCAAACCCACCTCCCTTACCCATGAACTGATCAAACCCGCCATCGAACTGGTAGAAGGACTCTTCGAGCGAGGCAAGGAATACAAAAAAGCCGGCGTCATGCTCAGCGGGCTGGTACCGGACGATTCCGTGCAAGGCAACCTGTTCGCGCCTCCCTCCCAAAACCAACACCGCTTCCTCATGCATACCGTGGACAATATCAATTTCAGCATGCGTGACGATGCCGTGAAATTCGGCTCCTCCGGCGTCAACAAAGATTGGAAAATGCGGCAGGAACTTCGCTCCGGAAGATACAGCACGCGATGGGAGGATTTGCAGAAGGTAAAATAAGAAGACGCCAGATCTACCTTATTATCGAAAAATCTTTACATTTTTTGTAAACTTTTTAATATCTTTACTATGGAAATAATCGAGGTGGCCAGTGGGCGGAAAA
>PLXD01000121.1 GCA_003151295.1 Chitinophagaceae bacterium
GGGGCAAGCGCATTGATGGTGATACCCGTTTCCGCATATTCCTTGCCCTGCACTTTGGCCATGGCTATTACGGCCGCCTTGCTGGCGGAATAGGCCAGCATGCCCGCATTCCCTTCTTTCCCGGCAATGGAAGCGATGTGTAAGATCCGGCCATATCCGGCAGCCAGCATCGAGGGAAGCACGTACCTCGAAGTATAATAAGAACCCATGAAATTCACGTCGAAAACCATGCGTAAATTAGCCGGGGCCGTCTCGTGACTTTTAATATTGGTGTCCCCCGTGATGCCCGCACAGTTGATAAGGATGTCTATGCAACCGAATTTTCCGGCGATCTTTTCGACAGTCTTCCGCACTTCCTCTTCCCGCGTGATGTCGATTGTATAGGTTTCACATTCATGGATGAATTGCTTCCTTGCAACACCGAGCTTCTCTTCGTTCAAGTCCAGCAGGGCCAACCTGGCCCCGGAACGGGAGAGCCTTGAGGCGATGGCCAGCCCCAATCCAGAGGCGGCCCCCGTGACGACTGCAACCTGATTTTTAAAGGATAATGTCATGACGCGTTTTTTTTGTTGACACCAAAGTACTAAATCGCCACATAGGAAATTTGGCCAATCGATTGCGTAATCGAAAATCAGGCAATCGATTGCTTAAATTTGAAGACCTTTTTTTGTATGAGATATGCCCCTTTATCCAGCAGAAACTACTATTCCTCCCGGATGATCAGTTGAGATTTCAGTAAAATGTTATGGAATGAAGGATCGGGGGTCCCTTCTTCGATGCTATGCAACAACTGCAGAAGGACCTCGATAGCCTTTTCTCCCTGCTGATAAGGGAATTGCTCCAGGGAAGCCAGCGGGGGATCGTCCATATAATTACAGACGGGCTCATTGGCAAAGCTGACAAAAATAATATCCTTGTTGATCCTGATCTTTTTCTTCTTTGCGTATCGGATGGCATCCAGGGCCACATAATCATTAAAGCTGATGATGGCCGTCGGCGGCCGTTTCAGCGATAGCAGGCGCCGCATGGCCTCATGAGTGCTTTCCGCCGAGAGATCGGAGGACACGAGAAGATCCGGCGAACCCTTGATCCTGTGCTTTTTCAAGGCCGACAAATATCCCGTTCTTCTTTCCCGGCTGGCAGGCAGGCTCTCCGGACCATTGATCATCGCGATATGCCGGTGTTTCCTTTTTATAAGAAACCCGATCATTTCCAGCATGCCCGGGCCCAGTTCACTGGTAATGGAATGAATGCCGGGTAACTCCGGGATCCGGTCAAAGAAAACGACCGGTATATGACTGCTCTTGAGAGATTCGAAATGATCGTAGGCGGATGTGTTCTTAGAAATGGAGATGAGCATGCCGTCCACCCGGTGATTTTTCATCGTCTCGAGAATTCGCCTTTCCCTTTGTTCGTCATCCCTCGACTGTCCCAGTAATAGCGTATAGTTCCGGCTATAGGCGATATCTTCGATCCCACTGACGACAGCGGCAAAAAAATCCTGTGAAAGAAAAGGCAGGATCACCCCGATCATCCCGGTCTTCCTTTTTTTAAAAAGGATCGCATTCTGATTAGGTTGGTAGTTTAACTCCTTCGCCAGTTGCTGCACCCGCATTTTTGTCCGAAGGCCAATACTGGCATGATCATGCAATGCCCTCGAGGCGCTGGATACGGATATATTCAGCTTTTGGGCGATTTCCTTAAGTGTGGCGGGTCTCGGTTCCATAACAATGCTCGTTTTACAATCATGTAAAACTTCCTTCGTCCTAAATTAAGTACAAAATCCCGGATTACCCCGATTAACGGAATTGCCAGATTAACAAAATTGCCGGTTTGACGGAATTACCATTCAAGCCACACACGAATGCCGTCGCAGCTATTCTCAAATTGCAGCAGGCAGGTATTCGTTGCAGCATCCCAGGAGGCCAGCACATTCGTAAGGGCCTGACCGTCGGGGCCGGTAACAATAGTCCTGGAGGGTGCTACCGGCAGCTTGATACGCATACTGTTTCGGGTGCCCGATGGACTTCGGGTCAGGAAAGAATAGGAATGATCCGTTGAACTCTCCTCATAAACCCTGGACGCGGCGCATAATACGGCCGGACGCCCCTTTTCCGCGGCGCGGGAAAGATCATAAAGAAAGGCTTGCTCGCCGGGATGGACTACCTTGACGGCCAGCACCGGTAAAGCAGGATCAAAAAGGTCGATCACAGGACCTTTTATGGAGAGGGGTTCGGAACTGACGCTCTCGTCCATCACGGAGGCGATCGTATAAGGCCCTCTTTCGAGATAGAAATAGTTTTTGGTTTGCAACTTGGCCGCTCCCGAAAGCCTGGCATAACCCGCATTTACCCGTTCCAGGAATTCCGCAGGCCCATACCCGTCTTTTTTCATCACCAATTCCTTTGGATCCTTTCTCACCACGTAGACTTTGCCTTTTCCATAAGGATAGGCTTCCTCTAAGGAAGAATCACCACCGGCAGCGGAAGCGATTTTTTCCGATGAACCTGGATGCAATCCCATGAGTTTGAACAGATGTTCGGAGGGTGCTTTGTAAGTATTGCCGTTCGTATTCCACCAC